>CAITBU010000235.1 GCA_903890595.1 uncultured Holophagaceae bacterium
AGCCCTTCAGCCCCGAGAAGCTCATGGACACGGTCAACAAGGTCATCTGAGGTATCCCATGTCCGATCCCATGGCCCAATTCCGAGACGCCTTCTTCGAGGAGGCCACCGAGCTTGCCGACGGCATGGAGGCCACCCTGCTGGGGCTGGACCTCCAGGCTGTGGAGGCCGAGGACCTCCACACGCTCTTCCGTGCGGCGCACTCCATCAAGGGCAACTCCGCCACCTTCGGCTTTCCCGCCGTCGCAGCCTTCACCCACAAGCTGGAGAGCACCCTGGAGCCTGTGCGGCAGGGCACCCGCCCCATGACTCCGGAGCTGCTGGAGCTGCTGCTCCAGGGCGTGGACCTCATCCGCAGCCACCTGCACCACGCCCGCCGCGGGGAAGCCCTGCCCGCCAAGGACCAGGCCGCCCAGGAAGTCCTGATTGCCAACTTGAATGAGGACGGCACCCCGGTCGTTGCCATCCCAGTGGCTGCGTCCGCCCCCCTCACAGCCACCCTGACCGGCAGGGGCTACGCCATCCGCTTCGAGTCCCCCAAGGACGCCTTCCGCCGGGGCATCAACCTGGAGCGCATGTTCCGGGACCTCGCCAAGCTCGGGACCCTGCAGAGCTGGCCGGACCTGCGCACCATGCCCAGCCTGGAGGCCCTCGACCCCGAGGACTGCCACCTGGCCTGGGACCTGCGCCTGGAGACGGCCCGCCCCCAGATGGACGTCGATGAGGTCTTCGAGTTCGTGGCCGAGGGCGAAAATCTCAAGATCCAGGCCCTGACCCCGGCCAGCGCCGTACCCCGCCTGGGTGACATCCTCCAGGACGAGGCCGGCGTCAGCCCAGCCGACATCCGCGAGGCCCTGGCCCAACAGAAGCCCCTGGGCGAGATCCTGGTGGACATGGGCAAGGTCAAGCCCGAGGCCGTGGGGAAGGCCCTCGAGCAGCAGCAGAAGAAGAAGAACCAGGCCGAGGCCAGTACCGTCCGCGTAGCCACCGAAAAGATCGACCGCCTGGTGAACCTGGTGGGCGAGCTGGTCATCACCCAGGCCATGCTGGCCCAGGCCTCACAGCAGATCCACACCACCCTCGGGGAAGAGCAGATGAGCGCCGCCCTGCTGCAGTTCGATCGCCAGACCCGGGAGCTGCAGGAGCGCGTCATGGGCATCCGCATGGTGCCCGTGGAGATGGTCTTCTCCCGCTTCCCCCGCATGGTCCACGAGCTGGGCAAGCAGCTGGGCCGCAGTGTGGAGCTGCTCATGGAAGGCACGGCCACCGAGCTGGACAAGACCTTCATCGAGATGCTGGTGGATCCCCTCACCCACCTGGTTCGTAATGCCGTGGACCACGGCATGGAAGGCCCGGAAGAGCGCCTCGCCGCCGGCAAGCCCGCCACGGGGACCATCCTGCTCCGCGCCGCCAGCCGGGGCGGCCACATCCACATCGAAGTGAAGGATGACGGCCGCGGCCTGAACCGGGACCGCATCCTCCAGAAGGGCCTGGACAAGGGCCTCATCGCCCCCGGCACCAAGCCCACGGAAGACGAGCTCAACCTGCTGATCTTCGAGCCCGGGTTCTCCACGGTGGAAGCCGTGTCGGACCTCTCGGGCCGCGGCGTCGGCATGGATGTGGTGCGCCAGAATGTGCGCGTCCTGGGGGGCCGCATCGAAGTTGAGAGCACCCCCGGCAAGGGCACCACCATCCGCCTGGTCCTGCCCCTCACCCTGGCCATCCTGGACGGCCTCACGGTCCGCGTGGGCGATGAGACCTATGTCTTCCCCCTGGCCTCGGTGCTGGAGAGCTTCCAGTGCCAGCCCGAGGATGTGCGCAGCGTGAAGGGCGACCGCGAGGTCATCAGCCTGCGCGGGGAGTTCATCCCGGTGGTGCGCCTGCACAACCTGCTGGCCTCCGTCGAAGACCACGATGCCAACGGCCGCTCCCTGCTGGTGCTGGTGGAGTCCGAAGGCCGCCGGGCCGCCATGGCCGTGGACGAGCTGCTGGGCCAACAGCAGGTGGTCATCAAGAGCCTGGAGACCCACTACAAGCGCGTGGAGGGAATCTCCGGCGCCACCATCCTGGGGGACGGCCGCGTGGCCCTCATCCTGGATGTCTCGGGCCTCATCCGCCTGGAGGCCGGGGCCGCAGCGGTCGAGGCATGAGCCAGATGAGCGAACTCCGACGGGAACCGGCCGGCCTGGACCGGGTGCCGCTCTCCACCAGTACCTTTGAGGCCCTGCGGGACCTCCTCCACACCCACTCCGGCATTGCCCTGGCGAGCCACAAGCTCACCATGGTCCAGTCCCGCCTGGCCAAGCGCCTGCGCATCCTCGGCATCCTGACCTACGAGGACTACCTGGGCATGCTCCAGGACCACGCCAATGAGGAGTGGTCCGAGTTCATCAATGCCCTGACCACCAACCTCACCAGCTTCTTCCGGGAGGGTCACCACTTCACCCGGCTGGTAGAGCTGCTCGGCCCCAAGACCGCCTCCCGCAAGATCCGCATCTGGAGCGCGGGCTGCAGCACGGGTGAGGAGCCCTACACCCTGGCCATGACCCTCCAGAAGGCCTATGGGGCCTCGGCGGCCATCCAGATCCACGCCACGGACCTGGACACGGCGGTGCTGGAGACGGCCTCCCGCGGGGTCTATCCCGTGGCGCGCATCGAAAACCTGGATGAGTCCTGGAAGCGCATGGCCTTCCTGAAGGGCACCGGGGCGCACGCCGGCAAGGTGCGCATCCGCCCGGAGCTGCGGCAGCTGATCACGTTCCAGGAGATGAACCTGCGGGATGCGAAGTGGCCCCTGGAGGCGGGCTCCTTCCAGGCGATCTTCTGCCGAAACGTCATGATCTACTTCGACAAGCCCACTCAGCGTGACTTGCTGCGCCGCTTCCACAGCCTGCTGGAGCCCGATGGCCTGCTCTTCGTGGGCCACAGCGAGGCCCTGCTGGACACCACCCTGGGCTTCCAGTCCCTCGGCCAGACGATCTACCGGCGGAAGGAGGGCAGACCTTGAGCCCTCCCGCCGTTCCCATCGTCCTGGGCAGGGCGTCCAAGTATCTGGACCGGCACTTCAACCGGCAGGCCATGAAGATCCTGCCCGGGGAGTTCTACGCCACCACCGATGACGAGGTGATCGTCACGGTGCTGGGGAGCTGTGTGGCGGCCTGTCTGCTGGACCCCATCGCCATGGTGGGGGGGATGAACCACTTCATGCTGCCCGTGAAGAAGGGTGGCCATGAGCCGGATAGCTTCTATGCGGCGCGCTACGGAGCGGCCGCCATGGAGTACCTCATCAACAACCTCCTGCACCTGGGCGCCCAGCGGGATCGCCTGGTGGCCAAGGCCTTTGGGGGTGGCAAGGTGCTGCCGGGCATGACCTCGGATGTGGGGGGTCAGAACATCGACTTCGTGCGCCACTTCCTCCGCAGCGAGGACATCCCGCTCTGGAGCGAGGACATGGGTGGGCTGCACCCCCGCAAGGTCTACTTCTTCCCCCACACCGGTCAGGTGCTGGTCAAGCGCATGGAACGGGCTCACAACGACACCGTCATCACCCGCGAGCTCAGCTACATGCAGGAGTTCACCAAAGCCCCCATGGAAGGGGATGTGGAGCTGTTCACATGAGTGCAGAAACCCGCCGCCGCGTTCTGATCGTCGACGACAGTGCCCTGGTCCGCCAGGTGCTGACCAGCATCCTCAGCCGGCATCCCATGCTGGAGGTGGTGGGTACCGCCAAGGATCCCTACGATGCCCGGGAGCGCATCAAAGAGCTGGATCCCGACGTGCTCACCCTCGATGTGGAGATGCCCCGCATGGACGGGCTCACCTTCCTCAGCAAGCTCATGAAGGCCCACCCCATGCCCACCGTGATGCTGTCCAGCCTCACGGCCAAGGGCACGGGCACGGCCCTGGATGCCCTGGCCCTGGGGGCGGTGGATGTCATCGGCAAGCCCACCCTCGACCAGGCGGCGGGACTGGAGGCCATGAGCTCCCAGATCGCCAACACCGTGTATGCCGCCTCTCTGGCCCGGGTGGCAGGTCGCCGGGCCCCGGGGGGACCGCCCCGCCCCGCCGTCCAGCCCCTCTCGTCCCTGGCGGACCGGGCCAAGGCTGGCCGGGCCCTCATCGCCATCGGCTCCAGCACGGGCGGTACCGAGGCCCTGCGCCAGGTCTTCGAGCGCATCCCTGGGAACCTCCCCCCCATCGTCGTGGTCCAGCACATGCTGCCGGGCTTCACAGAGGCCTTCGCCGACCGCCTGGACCGCACCTGTCAGGCCCGGGTGAAGGTCGCTGCGGACGGCGAGCCGCTCAAGGCGGGCAGCGTCTATCTGGCTCCCAGCGATGCCCACCTGTCGGTGGCCCGCCATGGGGCTGGCCTGCTGGCGATGCTGGAGGCTGGCGAGCGGGTCTCCGGCCACCTGCCCTCCGTGGACGTGCTGTTTCACTCCGTCGCCGCCACCAGCGGTGCCCACGCCATGGGCGTCATCCTGACGGGCATGGGCGAAGATGGCGCCAGGGGCCTCCTCCAGATGCGCCAGAAGGGCGCCCGCACCGTGGGCCAGGATGAAGCCACCTGCGTCGTCTACGGCATGCCCCGCGCCGCCTTCATGCGCGGCGCCGTAGAAGAACAAGCCCCCCTCCTCAGCATCCCCGACCACCTCGTAGCCTGGTGCGGCCGCGAGGCGTAGGCCCCTCGGCTGGCAAAAGCAACTGCTTACCGCCAGAAGTCTTTATGCCTCGTGTATCGGCGCAGCCGATACCGAGAAGACGCCAAGAGCGCCAAGAAGGACAAATGCAATTGCCAAGGCCGTAACCACGAAGACGGGAAGACCACGAAGAAGGACGGAAATGCCTTTCTTCGTGGTCTTTGTGGTCTTTGTGGTCTTCGTGGTTAATCACTTTTCTTGCTCTGTTCTTCCTTTTTCGCTTTTCTTGGCGTCTTCGCGTCTTCGCGTTGGATCTTTTTCCCTTAACGCCATCCTCACGAGCGGGAAAGCCCTCAGGGCACCAGGTCCACGCTGAGGCCTACGGCCTGGGCGTGGCCTTTTTGTTGGACGTCGCTGCCGCGGTAGAGGGTCCAGCCGGGGAGGCCGCGGGGGATGGCCTTGGTCATGGCCCACTGCTGGGTGCGGCTGTTGGCCAGGACGAGCAGCAGCATGCGCTTGGGGTTCCAGGGGTTGGGGAAGGCCGCCAGGAGGCCATCATCGGCCCGGCCGTAGGTCTTGCCCTGCCACTTGAACCAGCCACTGCCCACCGCCACAGGGAGCTTGCCCTCGGCCTGTAATCGGGCGGCGAGGCCGTTGTCTGCCGGGCCGCCGAAGACCACCAGGTCCCGGCTGGCCAGGTCCACGCCCACGGTGTCGCCGTCGGCACAGAGGGGCAGCAGCACCTCGGTCA
>CAITBU010000236.1 GCA_903890595.1 uncultured Holophagaceae bacterium
CACCCGCAGGCCCTTCTTGGCCAGGGCGTGAGCGATGGTGAGGGAGCCGTCCCCACCGATGGACACCAGGGCATCCAGCTCCCGGCGCCCGAAGAACTCCAGGATCTCGTCCGTACGGTCCACTTCCTTCACGGTGCCGTCGGGCATCCGCACCGGGAAGTGCAGGGGGTTCCCCTTGTTGGTGGTGCCCAGGATGGTCCCCCCCAGGTGGGCGATGCCCCGCACCCGGTCCCGGGTGAGCTTGAAGACCCCGCCATCCGGGTAGCGCTCCGGGAAGAGGATGCCGTTGTAGCCCTCGTGGATGCCGTAGCACTCCCAACCCAGGTTGGTGGCGGCGATGACCACGGCCCGGATGACTGCATTCAGTCCCGGGGCATCCCCTCCCCCGGTACAAATGGCAATGCGACGGATCCCGTTCGACATGGCAACACTTCCTCGGACAACCGTTAAGGGTATCGGAAGACAGGCCGTTTGACACAAATAGCGGCCAATGGCGACTCCTGGAGGAACCGCCTCGCAGCGATGTCGGGCCCCCTTGCGGGTGGAACCATCGTTTGGCCGAACCGACCAAGTGCGGTCAAAATGAAGGGATTAGATCGAGTCACACCCTCCACGCTGAAGTTCTCTCAGGAGCCAGGTCCACCATGAACGCCTCAAAGCAGGACAACTACCTCAAGGACTGGCAGATCCAGGAAGCCACGGCAGAGCAGATGCTGCCGGTCATCGGCAGCCTCTACCGGGACAAGAACATCGTGATCACCGTCTACGGGCGCTCCCTGGTCCACTGCACCGCCATCGACATCCTCAAGGCCCACCGCTTCGCTCGGCAGATCCTCGACAACGAGCTGTCGGTGCTGGACTCCTGGCCCCTGCTGGAGGCCATCAGCAGGCTGGAGCTGGCACCGTCCCGCATCGACCTGGGCAAGCTGACCTTCCACTACCTCAACGAAGGGGATGGTCTGCCCCTGGATGACTATGTGCTCCGGGAGCTGGCCAGCGTCCACACGGGCGTGAGCCCCATCCTGGATGAGCCGCAGGACATCGTGCTCTACGGCTTCGGCCGCATCGGCCGCCTCCTGGCCCGCATCCTCATCGAGAAGGCCGGCAGCGGCGAGAAGTTCCGCCTCAAGGCCGCCGTCGTCCGCAAGGGCGCGGCCGATGACCTCCTGAAGCGCGCCAGTCTGCTGCGCCGCGACTCGGTCCACGGCCCCTTCAACGGCATCATCACGGTCGATGAAGAAGAGAACGCCATCATCGCCAACGGCAACATGATCCGCATGATCTACGCCGACAGCCCCGAGAGCGTGGACTACACCCAGTACGGCATCCGCAACGCCATCCTGATCGACAACACGGGCAAGTGGCGGGACCGCGCCGGGCTGAGCCGGCACCTCCAGGCCCAGGGCATCGCGAAGGTCATCCTCACCGCACCGGGCAAGGGGGACATCCCCAACGTGGTAGCCGGGGTCAACGATGAGCTGATCACCGACCAGGAGCAGATCTTCTCGGCGGCCAGCTGCACCACCAACGCCATCGTGCCGGTACTCAAGGCCCTCCATGACCGCTACGGCATCTCCCACGGCCACATCGAGACCTGCCACTCGTACACCAACGACCAGAACCTCATCGACAACTACCACAAGTCCTCCCGCCGGGGCCGCAGTGCGCCGCTGAACATGGTCATCACCGAGACCGGCGCTGCCAAGGCCGTGGCCAAGGTGATCCCAGAGCTGGGCGGGAAGCTGACGGGCAACGCCATCCGGGTACCGACCCCCAACGTGTCGCTGGCCATCCTCAACCTGGAGCTGAACCAGGAAGTGACCGTGGCGGACCTCAACAGCTACCTGCGCGGCATGTCCCTGGAGTCACCCCTCCACAAGCAGATCGACTACACCAACTCACCCGAGGTGGTCTCCAGCGACTTCGTGGGCTCCCGTCATGCGGGCGTGGTGGACTCCCTGGCGACCATCGCCCAGGGCAACCGCATCGTGCTCTACGTCTGGTATGACAATGAGTTCGGCTACAGCTGCCAGGTGGTGCGCATGGTGCAGAGGATGGCCGGGGTCGAGCTGCCGTCCCTGCCCTAGCCAACCCAGTCCAGCCCGACCAGCGAGGCCACCTTCGGGTGGCCTCGTGTTTTTTTTGATAATTAGAAGTGATCTTTTGTTTGTCTTTAGTGAGGGTTTGCCGGAGGCGGTACAGTTATATTCCGACTAGGAGAAGGCACATGGCAATCAAGGTTGGTATCAACGGCTTCGGCCGCATCGGCCGCATGGTCCTCCGGGCTGCGGTCCAGAACTTTTCCGACATCGAGATCGTGGGCATCAACGACCTGCTGGAGCCGGGCTACCTGGCTTACATGCTGCAGTTCGACTCGGTGCACGGCCGCTTCAAGGGCACCGTGGCCGTGGAGGGCAACACCCTGGTGGTCAACGGCAAGCCCATCCGCCTGACGGCCGTGAAGGACCCCGCCGAGCTCAAGTGGAACGAGGTTGGCGCCGACGTCGTCATCGAGTCCACCGGCCTCTTCCTGACCCAGGAGACCGCCCAGAAGCACATCACCGCCGGGGCCAAGCAGGTCATCCTCTCCGCCCCCAGCAAGGACGACACGCCGATGTTCGTCTACGGCGTGAACCACGAGACCTACGCCGGGCAGGCCATCATCAGCAACGCCTCCTGCACCACCAACTGCCTGGCCCCCGTGGCCAAGGTGCTCAACGACGCCTTCGGCATCAAGCGCGGCCTCATGACCACCGTCCA
>CAITBU010000237.1 GCA_903890595.1 uncultured Holophagaceae bacterium
GCCTCGCCCAGCGACCTCTTCACGGCGGTGCAGAACCTGGCCAGTGGCCTTCAGAGCGGCACTGGCACCTTGATCCAGACGGCCACCACGGGCCTGGATGCGGCCCTCGCCAACCTCAACCAGATGCTGGCCGAGCTGGGCGGCCGCCAGGCCGGACTCCAGAGCCTTCAGACCTCCCTGGGTGCCTTCACTGTGAGCCTACAGTCACTGCAGAGTGCCCAGCAGGACACGGACTACCCCACGGCCATGACCGAATACACCGCCGACGAGACCATCCAGTCCGTCACCCTGAGCGTCATGGCCAAGGCGAACAAGGTCAATTTGTTCGACTACCTGGGCTGAGCCACTGCCACAAGGTGCGCTTCGAGGGAGGCCAGGGCCCGCGCCCGGTGGATGCCGCCCTTGGCAGCGCGGAGAGCCCGGACGCCGCCGGCCTTCTTCAGGGCCCGGGCATCCACGGCCCCTTCGGCCAGGGCGGGGAGCAGGCCCAGCATGGCGTTGGTGGGAGCGAAGTCCCGGGGGGCCGCGTGCGCCAGGTAGTGGAGCAGGGCACCGGTCATGGTGTCCGCCGGGAAGGGGGTCGCCGGGAGGCCCCGTAGTGCGCCGTCCATGGCCAGCGCCGCCGCCAGTCCAGCAGCGGCGGATTCGAGGTAGCCTTCGACGCCCGCCAGCTGTCCAGCCACCCACAGCCCTGGCACTGATTTGACAGCGAGTGTCGCATCCAGTACCGACGGGGCCTGGAGATAGGTGTTGCGGTGGATGCTGCCAAAGCGGGCAAACTCGGCGGCCTCCAGCCCCGGGATGAGGCGGAAGACCTCCTTCTGGGCTCCCCACTTCAGGCGGGTCTGGAAGCCCACCAGGTTGAAGTGATCGCCGGCGAGCGTGTCCTGGCGCAGCTGCACCACGGCATGGGGCCAGCGGCCCGTGCGGGGATCGTCCAGTCCCACGGGCTTCAGGGGGCCGTGGCGCAAGGTCTCGCGCCCGCGGTCCGCCATCACCTCCAGCGGGAGGCAGGCCTCGAAGTAGGGGGTGTCCAGGTCCGCCAAGGGCGTGCGCTCAGCAGCCAGCAGGGCATCGAGGAAACGCTCGTGCTGCTCCAGGGTCATGGGGCAGTTGATGAAGTCGGGATCGCCCTTGTCGTAGCGGGTGGCCATCCAGGCGATGTCCAGGTTGATGCTGTCCCGCTCCACGATGGGGGCGATGGCATCGTAGAAGTGCAGGCGACCCCGGCCGGTTGCTGTGGCGAGCCAGTCCGCCAAGGGCTCTGTCGTGAGCGGGCCGGTGGCCAGCAGGGTGGGCTCGGTCAGCTCGGGTCGGTCCACCTGGGCCGTCTCCCAGGTGATGAGGGGATGCTCCCGCAGCGCCGCCGTCACGGCCGCAGAAAAGGCACCCCGGTCCACGGCCAGGCTGCTGCCGGCAGGCACTCGGGTGGCCTCGGCACAGCGCAGGATCAGCGACCCCATGCGGCGCATCTCGGCTTTCAGGATCCCCGTGGCCGAATTGGGGTCATCACTCTTGAAGGAGTTCGAGCAGACCATCTCGGCGGCGTCGCCCGTGGTGTGGGCCGGTGTGTTGCAAGCCGGTCGCATCTCCGTGAGGCGCACCCGATGCCCCCTTGATGCCAGTTGCCAGGCCGCTTCCGATCCCGCCAGACCAGCCCCGATGATATGAACCACGCAGTCCTCCTGGACTGATTCTAGGGCAGGTGAGGGGGACGGCAGCGGAAGGATGCATCGTCGTACGGCCGCACCCCTTCTACATTTCCGGCCGCTGGGAGGTGCGCTCTGGGTTTTTTTTCTTGCATGAACGTGCCCGAGTGGTAGTCTGTATGTCCTGCGCAGTTGAGGCTGTGGGGATCTGCGGTGGGTGCAAGCCGATTGCGGAGGCCATGCGAGGCATGGGAGCGTCTTTGAAAACCGGATAGAAGATAGGAAGCCTTTGAGGGTTTCA
>CAITBU010000238.1 GCA_903890595.1 uncultured Holophagaceae bacterium
CCCTCCAGCACATCGTCCGCCAGGAAGGAGATGTGGGCCCGCAGGGCCGCCTCTTCCAGGGCCGGGGCCTGGGGCAGCAGGGTGGAACAGGCGAGCAAGGCAAGCAGGATGGATTTCAACGTGGCCTCCCAGGGTCCACCTTAGACGGGACGGGCCCCCCGTGCAGTAGCAGCACTTATTTCCCTACAATTCCCAACCTCGACTCAACGGCCGGAAGCCTCACGCCGTATGCTTCCTGGACCACCCCCGAGCCCGGAGATTCTCATGCGCCTGCTTCCCTGTTTCGCCACGGCCCTGGTCGTGGCCACCGCCCTCAGCGCCACCGCCCAGGTCGATGCCCGGCTGATGCGCTATCCCGCCGTCTCGGCCACTCAGATTGCCTTCACCTACGCCAACGACATCTGGCTGGTGCCCAAGACCGGCGGCATGGCCCAGCGCCTGTCCACCCCCAAGGGCGAGGAGTCCTTCCCCCGCTTCTCCCCGGATGGCCGGGAGCTGGCCTTCTCGGCCAACTACGACGGGAACCAGGATGTCTACGTCCTGCCCGTGGCCGGCGGCGTGCCCACCCGGGTGACGCACCACCCCATGGCCGACCGCCTCGTAGACTGGCACCCCAATGGCAAGTCGCTGCTCTTCGCCTCGGGCATGGAGTCCGGCAAGGACCGCTTCAACAAGCTGTTCCTCGTCCCCAAGGAGGGCGGGCTGCCCGTGGCCCTGCCCCTGCCCTACGCCGAGTTTGGTGCCCTGTCCCCGGACGGCAAGCTCCTGGCCTACCAGCCCGTGAGCACGGACTTCCGCACCTGGAAGCGCTACCGCGGCGGCATGGCCTCGGAGATCTGGCTCTACGACCTGGAGCAGAAGACCGCCAGCCGTCTGCCCAGCCTGGGCGGCTCCAATGACTCCCTGCCCATGTGGCATGGCGGCAAGCTCTACTTCCTCTCGGACCGCGACGAGGTGAAGCGCAGCAACATCTGGTCCTACGACCCCGCCACCAAGGCCTTCCAGCAGCTCACCTTCTTCAAGGAATACGACGTCCACTTCCCCGCCATCGGACCTTCCGACATCGTGCTCGAGGCCGGCGGCCGTCTGCATCGCCTGGAGCTGCCCTCGGAGAAGCTCCAGGAGGTGAAGGTCGAGGTCATCACCGACCGGGCCACCCTGAAGCCCCGGGAGGAAAACGCCAGCAAGCTCCTCAAGCACCCCGACCTTTCCCCCCAGGCCAAGCGGGCCGTGTTCGAGGCTCGGGGCGAGATCTTCTCTGTGCCGGCGGAGAAGGGCTACGTCGTCAACCTCACCCGCAGCCCCGGGGTTGCGGAGCGCTTCCCGGCCCTGTCCCCGGACGGCAAGCAGGTGGCCTACTTCAGCGACCGCTCCGGGGAGTACGAGCTGCACGTGCGGCCTGCGGACGGGTCCGGCGAGGAGCGCCAGGTCACCCACCTGGGTCCCGGCTTCCGGTACCACATCTCCTGGTCCCCGGATGCCAAGCGGGTGCTCTTCGTGGACCAGGCCATGCGCATCAACCTCTGCGACCTGGACACAGGCAAGGTTCAGACCGTGGACAAGGGGCTCGGCCTGTATGAGAACGCCCTAGAGGCCTTCCGGGCCAACTGGTCTGCCGACAGCCGCTGGGTCACCTACGCCCGGGACAACGCCAACCAGAACAGTGTGGTGGTCCTCTACGACACCAAGACCAGCCAGCGCCACGAGGTGACCTCGCCCTTCTACAGCGCGGGTGACCCGGTCTTCGACTCCGAGGGCAACCACCTCTTCCTCACCACGGGCCAGCAGTTCAACCCCACCTACAGCGACCTGGACAACACCTGGGTCTATGCCTCCACCACCCGCCTGGCGGCTCTCCCCCTGCGCAAGGACGTGGCCTCGCCCCTGGCCCCGCGCAACGACGTGGACGCCCCCAAGGAAGACAAGCCGAAGGAGGACAAGCCGAAAGACGAAAAGGACGCCAGCGCCGACAAGAAGGAGGCCGCCAAGGCCGTGGAGATCGACCTGGAGGGCATCGAGTCCCGCATGGTCCTCCTGCCGCCCCCAGCGGGCTACTACGACAACCTGGCCGCCCCCAAGGGCAAGCTGGTCTACCGGCGCACCGCCCACCGGAACGCCGACGGTGAGGACAAGGCCACGCTGTACACCTTCGACTTTGAGGAGCGCGAGGAGAAGGCCGTGCTGGCGGATGTGGATGGCGCCCTCCTGAGCTCAGACGGCAAGAAGGTCCTGGTGAACCGCAAGCAGGACTTCGCCCTGGTGGACCTCAAGCCCGACCAGAAGTTCGAGAAGAAGCTGCCCACGGGTGAGCTGCCTATGACCGTAGATCCCCCGGCGGAGTGGCAGCAGATCTTCAACGACACCTGGCGCCTCCAGCGAGACATGTTCTACGACCCCGCCATGCATGGCGTGGACTGGGCCGCCATGCGGGTCCGCTACGGCAAGCTGCTGAAGGACTGCGTCACCCGCGAGGACGTGAACTTCGTCATCGGTGAGCTCATCTCCGAGCTGAACGCCTCTCACGCCTACCGGGGCGGTGGCGACGTGGAGGCCTCCAGCCGCCAGGGGACGGGTCTGCTGGGTGCGGACTTCAGCCTGGAAAACGGTGCCTTCCGCATCAAGACCATCCTCCGCGGTGCGACCTGGGATGCCGTGCACCGGGGACCGCTGGCCCAGCCGGGCTTGAAGGTGAAGGAAGGCGACTACCTGCTGGCCGTGAACCGCAGGGTCCTCGATACCAAGAAGGATCCCTGGTCTGCCTTCCAGGGTCTGGCTGGCAAGACCGTGCTGCTGACCGTCAACGACAAGCCCTCCCTGGAAGGTGCCCACGACGTCCTCGTCGAGACCGTGGCCAATGACTACTCGCTGCGCTACTGGGCCTGGATCGAAGCCAAGCGGAGCTATGTGGAGAAGGCTACCAACGGGCGCCTCGGCTACGTCTACGTGCCGGACACCGGCATCGGCGGCCAGAATGACCTGGTGCGCCAGTTCCGCGGCCAGTGGGACAAGGCCGGCCTGGTCATCGATGAGCGCTTCAACAGCGGCGGGCAGATCCCGGACCGCTTCGTGGAGATGCTGGGCCGGAAGACCCTCAACTACTGGGGCGTGCGCGACGGCAAGGACTGGCAGTGGCCCCAGGTAGCTCACGAAGGACCCATGGCCATGCTCATAAACGGCTGGAGCGGCTCCGGGGGCGATGCCTTCCCCCGCTACTTCAAGCAGGCTGGGCTCGGCCCCCTCATCGGCCGCCGCACCTGGGGTGGACTCATTGGCATCACCGGCGCCCCCGCCCTCATCGATGGCGGCTACCTGACCGTCCCCACCTTTGGCCTCTACTCCCGCGAGGGCCAGTGGGTGGTCGAGGGCTACGGTGTGGATCCCGACATCGAGGTGATGGACGATCCGGCGCTGCTGGCCCAGGGCAAGGATCCCCAGCTGGACCGGGCCATTCAGGAGGTCGAGGCCTCCCTCAAGAAGAACCCGCCCTTGGTCACCCCCAAGCCGGCCTACCCGAAGCGCTCGGGGTTCTGAGGAGAGCCCCGGGCCCGGTTGGGCTCGGGGCTCTCAATCGCCCCTAGAAGATCTCCTGGAAGAAGGCCTTCATGTGGTCCCAGCTGCGGCGGTGGGCGGCCTCGTTGTAGGCGGCGCCCTTGCTGTTGTCCTTGCCAGCTTCCTTCTGGGTGAAGGCGTGGACGGCACCGGCA
Source organism: uncultured Holophagaceae bacterium (assembly GCA_903890595.1). Classification (GTDB taxonomy): domain Bacteria; phylum Acidobacteriota; class Holophagae; order Holophagales; family Holophagaceae; genus Geothrix. Next base: position 3,705 of record CAITBU010000238.1, read on the forward strand.
TAACCGACGAAGACATAGTCGGCCTTGCTCTTGCGCATCTCGTCCTGGAAGGCGGCCACATCCTTGGCGGGCACGAAGGGATCATCGGCCCCGTGGCACACCAGCACCTTGGCACTGATGGGACCTGCTGCGTAGTCCGCGGGCACGTCCAGGCCACCGTGGAAGGACACCACACCCTTCACCGGCAGGCCCGCGCGGGCAGCCTCCAGGGCCCCGGTGCCACCAAAGCAGTAACCGATGACCGCCAGGCGGGAGGGGTCCACCCCCTTCTGGGCCTTGAGGGCTTCCAGGGCCGCCGAAACACGACGGCGGTAGAGGGCCCGGTCGCCCTTGAAGCTGCCCGCCAGCTTGCCGGCCTCGCCGCCTGTCTTGGGCCTCACCCCTTCGCCGTAGAGGTCGGCCGCCAGGGCCACATAGCCCAGCTTGGCTAAATCGTCCGAGACCCGGCGCTCATGGTCCGAGAGGCCCATCCACTGGTGGATCACCAGCACGCCGGGCACCTTACCCTTGGCAGCGGATGGCTGGGCCAGGTAGCCCGCCAGCTTGGTGGGGCCTTCCTGGTAGGCGAGGGGCTCACCGGCAAAGGCCGGAAGGACAGCAAGGGAAAGGGCAAATACCGTTCGGCGCATGGGATCTCCGGTGTTACGACACCCATCCTAGTCTCGACAGGACCAGAATGCCAGGGGAAGCAAAAGCAACCACTCTCGCAGAGGACGCGGAGAGAGCAGAGAGTCGCAGAGGACCTCTGTGCTCTCCGCGCCTTCCTCCGCAGCCTCTGCGAGGGTAGTTAATCCCTACCGCCCCGTGCTGCCGTAGCCGCCGCTGCCGCGACCGGTGTCGCCCAGGGCTTCCACGCTGGGCTCGGGGGTCCAGGTCCAGTGAGCCGCCGGGGCCACCAGCAGCTGGGCGATGCGCTCGCCGCGGCGCAGGTCGAAGGGGGCGTCGCCGTGGTTGATGAGCAGGACCTGCACCTCGCCCCGATAGTCGGCATCGATGGTGCCCGGCGCATTCAGCACCGTCAGGCCATGCTTCAGCGCCAGCCCCGAGCGGGGCCGCACCTGACCCTCGTAGCCCGGCGGGATGGCCATGACCAGCCCCGTGGGCACCAGGCGCCGCTGGCCCGGCACCAGGGTCCAGGTCTCGCCCTCGGGCGTGGCCGCCCGCAGGTCCATCCCCGCCGAGTGGGCCGTGGCGGCCGAGGGCAGGTCAAGGCCAAGGCCGTGGGGAAGCTGATGAACCGGGATGCGCATCCAAAAAGCATCCACGCAAAGGTGCAGGGGGGTCTATGGAAAAGACAGGTTGAACGCAGAGGACACCCGAGGGGCAGAGGAGCGCAGCGCCAGCAGTATCCCCTTCCTCCCCTTCATCCCTGTTTTCACGAAAAAGCATCGGGGACAGGGATGAAGGGGATAATGGCAGAGACTTCCTTGCCAGCCTGAACACCGATTACGTGCCGGATTGAACCCGGGCTGCTAGCCCCGTTCCTGCCCAACCTCGTTGTCCTTACGGCCCAGACCGGGCGCCTTCACCAGCTGCCCGCAGGCCCCCTGGATGTCGCGGCCTCGGCTGCGGCGGACGGTGACGAAGCAGCCGCGGGCCTTGAGGCGCTGGGCGAAGGCCTGGACGCGGTCCTCCTCCGGGGTGCGGAAGGTGCTGGCGTCGTGCTCGTTGAGGGGGATGAGGTTGAGGTTGTGGGCGCTGCGCAGGTCCCCCAGCCAGTCCGCTAGGCGCTCGGCATCGGCCTCGGTGTCGTTCTCGCCGGCGATGAGCACGTACTCGAAGGTGAACTTCTCGCCCCGGCGCAGGCCCCAGCGGTCCAGGGCCTCCCGCAGACGGGCCAGATTCCACACCCGATTCACGGGCATTGTGCGGCTGCGGGCCTCGTCGGTGGTGGCGTTGAGGCTGAGGGCCAGCAAGGGTCTCGGCTCCATCAGCGCCAGCTTCTCCAGGCCGCTCACTAAGCCGGCGGTGCTCACGGTGATGCGGCCCTTGCCCAGGCCCAGGCCCGACTCGTGACAGAGCAGGCGGATGGCGCGGTGCAGGTTCTCCAGGTTGTGCAGAGGCTCGCCCATGCCCATGAACACCAGGGTCAGCTCATGGCCCCGGTCGGGGCCCAGCGCCGCCATGAGGGCCAGCACCTGGCCCAGGATCTCGCCAGCCTGCAGGTTGCGCAGGATGCCCATGCTGCCCGTCGCGCAGAAGGTACAGCCCATGGCGCAGCCCACTTGGCTGGACACGCAGTAGGTCACCCGGGGGTTGCGCACCCGCCGGGGCATGTGGACGGCCTCAATGCGCTTTCCGTCGCCCAGTTCGAGGGCCAGCTTGGTGGACCCGTCCTCCGAAGGCTGCTGCTCCACCAGGCGCGGCAGGCTCAGGTCAGCCACGCCCTCCAGCCAGCGGCGGATGCCTGGGCCCAGTGCCGGGGCGCCATCCTGCCAGGTCCAGGGGCGGTGCAGACGGCGAAAGGTCTCCAGGGCACTGCCGGGACAGCCCAGGGCCGCCAAGTCCTCCGGGAACAGGGACCAAGCCGAGGGCAGGCCCCCCCGCTCGGGGGCGGGGCGATCCCAGGGCATGTTCGAAGGCGCTTCCATCGACCCAGTGTAGTGTCCAGGATTTGCTAACATGCCAGATTCGCCGCGCCCGCTAGCATCAACCACACATATACGATGAAGACCTCTCGGAGTCAGCCATGAGCACCCGAACCACGCTACGTATTCTGCTGGCCCTGCTGTGGGCCAATAGCCTGGCACCTGCGGCAGAGCCCGTGGTGCCCTCGAACTTGAGTCGCCAGGTGGAACTGTTCACGGCCCAGCCCACCCTGGGCCCGGCCCAGACCGTGCAGAACTGGAAGTTGCCCGTGGGCCGGATGACGTTCCAGATGACCTCCGGCACCGTGGCCCCCTTGGTAGCCAGCGGCCGCACCCTCGGCTTCCACTTTTCGGGCCGGGCATCCTTCCGTTATCGCGCCGAAGACGAACTCGAACGCACGACCCTGAAGTCCAATTTCCGGAAGAACCTGGAAAAATTCGCCGCCAAGGTGACCCTGGCTGAAAGCGAAGGTTCCCTGGTGGTGACCGAGGAAGTAAAGAGCTTCACCCTCTGGTATACGGGCCTGGACCTTTTGCTCCCCGCAGGAACCCCAGCCGAGGCACCCAAGGCGTCCTTTGCCACCGACTGGGCCTACTTCAAGCGGGAAGGACTCGGGGACCGGGGGCAGGACTTTGCGCTCCATCTCGCCAACACCCCCCGCACCAAGCTGGTGCGGGCTGAGATCACCGGCGCCGACAGCCCATTCCTCTACGCCCTGGACGAAAGTGGCAGCCAGAAGGAGTCTCTCTCCTTCGTGGCCGACCCCGCTCAGCCTGCCATTTACGATGGTTTGAGGAGGGTCCTGCTTTCGGAGCAGCCCTTGGGGTGGACCTGGAAGGCCCCCCTTTCGCCCCTGCTCAGCCTCACGGCCGTAGACATCAACCTGCAAGCAGGTAAGAGCCTAGCCACCCTGAAGGTCACCGAAACCCTGGTGGCCGGTGACGAAGGGCTGGCCGTGCTGTCGCTGAATCTCTACAACATGGCAGAACGAGTCGAAAACCTTGGCGTCTATCAGGTCTCCCGGGTGCTTGATGCCCAGGGTCGCTCACTCCCCTTCCACCACCGCAATGACACGCTCCTTGTTGAGCTGGTGAAACCCTACCCGGCTGGCCAGCCTTTCACCCTCACCTTTGAATACGGGGGCAGAATCCTGCTGCGTCCCGGCGGCGATAACTACTGGCAACTCGGTGTGGAGCCGTGGTTCCCCCAGCCAGAGATGGGCGGCCAGGCCTACACCGTCCACGCCCTTATCCAGAGCCCCAAGGAGGATGTGCCCATAACCGGCGGCAAGACCCTGCGCCGGGTGCAGACGGCGGAGGGGAACCTCCTTGAAGTTCAAGTCGACAAACCCATCCAGTTCTTCACCATCTTCGCTGGCGCCTACACGCTGACCGAGGAGATAAAAGATGGGATCACCATCCGGGTGGCCGCCTACGGCGACAAGGGTGGCGGCATGCAGAAGCGGCTCATCAACATCGCCAGCCAGACCATTGGGTTCTATGAACAGCTGTTCGAGGCCTTCCCCTTCCGGGAATTCAACATCGTCCAAGTGAACGCACTGGGCTTCGGGCAGGCACCTCCGGGGATGATGCTCATCACCAACGAGGCCTTCGAGGGGAAGTCGGATGACCTGAGCAGTCTATTCACTCGAGGCATCAACCAGCGCTTCGCCCATGAGATCGCCCACCAGTACTGGGGGCACCTGGTAAAGATGCCCTCAGAGGAAGAGCAGTGGGTGACCGAGTCCTTCGCCAACTACGCTTCGGCCCTGGCCATGCGCAGCATGAAGAACCAGGGCACCAGCGCCTACGAGGGAATGATCAGCCGCTGGCGCAGCCAGGCCTCGGCTTACGCGGACTCATCCACCATCCCCTTTGCCAACCGCCTGAAATGGATCAACGATCCCCGCGGGGCCTTCCTGGCGCGCTTCACCCTGCTCTACGAGAAGGGCGCTCTCATCCTGGCCAACCTGCACAAGGAGATGGGCGACAAGGCCTTCGCCCTCTTCATGAAGTCCATCATCGCCAACTTCCGGTGGAAGACCGTCACCACCGCCTCCATCGAGCAGATCGCCGCCATGGCGGGCCGCAAGGACTTCGGCCCCCTCTTCCGGGACTGTTACTGGGGCAGCCAGATGCCCAAGTAGGGGACCCCTGGGCAGGGACCCAGAGTGGGTAGCAGGGAACGTCTAGCCAAGAGCAACCCTCCACTCGGGTGGCAGTAATCAGGTGCCGATACTCAACCCGGACCAGGAATCGGCCGATTCGGATGGGTCATTCCTGATTACCGGGGACTGCCTGGGGTCTGGTGGCGTTTGGGGGTCTGGATGGATCACCGAGGGATCCGTGGGGAGGCTGCGTTGAGGCTGCCAGCAAGGCTGCGCCTGGCCTGCTGGGCCCTGGGCCTCCTTCTGGCTTGCAGGACCTGCCTCCTGGGTGCGGCCTCAGCCCCAAACCCCGTCCCCGTGCGCATCGGCGTCCTGGCCTACCGCCCAGTTCCCCAGGTCCAGGCCCAGTGGCAGCCCATGGCCGCCGCCCTCCACAAGGCCATGCCCGACCGCACCTTCGTGGTGGAGGCCCTCTCCTATCCAGAGCTGACCCTGGCCCTCCGGGAGAAGCGCCTGGACTTCGCCCTGACCAACCCGGGCCACTTCGTGCTGCTGAACCGCCAGGGTGTCCTGTCCCCCCCCCTGGCCACCCTCTCCGTCTACGAGTCTGGCCGCTCGACCTCCGTCTTCGGGGGGGTGATCTTCTGCCTGGCAAATGAGCCTCGCCCGGATGCCCTGGAGAACCTGAAGGGGAGGAAGATCGCCATTCCCAGCCTGGACTCCCTGGGCGGCTACCAGATGCAGGCTCACGAGCTGAAGCATGCGGGGGTGCGCCTGCCCCAGGACGCCAGCCTGGTTGTTACAGGCATGCCCCACGACCGGGTTGTGGATGCGGTGCTGGCCGGATCTGCCGACACAGGGTTCGTGCGCACCGGGGTGCTGGAAGGCATGGCCCGGGAGGGGAAGCTCGACATGAGCCGCATCCGCATCCTGAACGAGCGCATGGAGACGGGCTTCGCCACCCGTTCCTCCACCCCGCGCTATCCGGAGTGGCCCTTTGCGGCCGCAGCTTCCAACACCGACGAGGTACTCGCCCGCTACGTGACCTCTGCCCTGTTTGTCTTCGAGCGTGACCGGTCCCTTACCGAGGCCCTGGACATCTGCGGGTTCCTGGTTCCAGCGGACTATGGGGCCGTGGAGGACCTCCTCCGGGACCTGCGCTTGCCACCCTTCGAGGAGGCTCCAGCCTTCACCATGGGGGATGTGGGGAAGCGCTTTCGCTGGCCCCTGGCGGGGGCCGCACTGGCGATCTGCCTGATTCTGGTCCTGAGCATCAGCCTGCAGGTGGCCAACCGCCGCTTGGCCCAGGAGAAGGAGCGGGTGCTTTTGCAGCAGGAGCGACTCGACCTGGCGCTGAATGCCACGGGCCTGGGCCTCTACGACTGGAACCCACTCACGGGCGTGGTGGTCTACGACGAGCGCTGGGCGGCCATGTTCGGCCATCGACTGGACGAGCTGACCCCCGATTTCACCACCTGGTCCGGCCGAGTCCATCCCGATGACCTGGCCCACTCCCGGGCGGCCTTCGAGCACGCCAGCCAGGGCCATGTGCCCTATACCTGCGAGTACCGGATGCGGCACCAGGATGGCTCCTGGCGCTGGATCCTGGACCAGGGCCGCATCGTCTCCAGGGATGCCGAAGGCCACCCCCTGCGGGTGGTGGGAGCCAACCTCGACATCACCGAGCGCAAGTACCTGGAGTCCCAACTCAGCCACTCCCAAAAAATGGAGGGTCTGGGCATCCTGGCCGGCGGTGTGGCCCACGACATGAACAATGTCCTGGGGGCCATCCTGGGCCTGGCCTCCATCCACCTTGAGGTCCAGCCCCCAGGGACGCCCATCTACCGCTCCCTCCAGACCATCACCAAGGCCTGCAACCGCGGCGGGGAGCTGATTCAGCGCCTGCTGGGCTTTGCCCGCCAGCGGCTGGCAGAGGGCCGGGAGCTGGATCTGAACGCCCTCATCGGGGAGGAGGTCCGCCTGCTGGAGCGCACCACCCTGGCCCGAGTCAGCCTCCAGACGGACCTCGCCGACAACCTGAAGCCCATCCGGGGCGATGCCGGGGCCCTCTCCCAGCTGCTCATGAACCTCTGCGTGAACGGCGTGGATGCGATGCCGGAGGGTGGCGTCCTGATGCTGCGGACCCGCAACCTGGAAGGCGAGTGGGTCGAGGTGGAAGTGGAGGACTCAGGCATGGGCATGTCGCCTGAGGTGCTGGCCCAGGCCACCGCCCCCTTCTTCACCACCAAGGACCCGGGCAAAGGCACGGGACTGGGCCTGTCCATCGCCCACAGCACCATGAAGGCCCACCAGGGTTCCATGAAGATCGACAGTGAGCCGGGGCGAGGCACCCGCGTGACCCTGCGCTTTCCCGCCTGCGTGACCCAGAGCCTGGAGCCTGAGGCCGAGCCAGCGCTCGCCATGGCGGCCGGGAGCCCCGAGGGAGCCCCCCTGCACATCCTGCTGGTGGACGATGACGAACTCATCCGGCAGTCCATGCGGGCCAGCCTCGAGCTGATGGGTCATCGCCTCACCACCGCGCCCTCCGGGGAGAGTGCCCTGCAGCAGATGGCGGCAGGCCTGCAGCCGGACTTGGTCATCCTGGACATGAACATGCCGGGCCTGGGAGGCTCGGGGACCCTGCCCCGCCTGCGCGACCTTCGGCCAGGCCTGCCTGTGATCCTGGCCACGGGCCGGGTCGACCAGCGGGCCCTCGACCTGCTGGAAGCCCATGCTCCTGTGACCCTGCTGCCCAAGCCCTTCGACATGGCCGCCCTGAGAGAGCACCTCAACCCGCTCGTCCCGGCCTGACTCAGGCCACGAGGTCCTGGGGGCGGATGTCGCAGCCGCGGCGGGTGCCGAGGGCGCTGAGGCCCACCTGGGCGGGGTCCAGGAGGTCCTGAGCCACGCGCAGCAGGTCATCCGGGGTGACGGCTTCGATCTCGGCCATCTGCTGATCCAGGCTGCGCAGCTCGCCGTGGTGGATGGCCTGGTGGGCCAGGCTGAACATGCGGCTGCTGCTGCTCTCCTGGCTGAAGACCAGGCCGGTGCGGGCCTGGAGCTTGGCCCGCTCCAGCTCGGCGTCCTCCACCCCGGAGAGGCGGAGCCGGGCGCACTCCGCCAGGGCCCGCTTCACCAGCTCCCGCAGCTGGGCCGGGGCACAGGAGGCACTGATCTGGAGGGCACCGGAGTCGGCGTAGGGGCTCAGGTAGCTGCCCACCTGGTAGCAGAGGCCCCGGCGCTCTCGGAGCTCCATGAACAGCCGGGAGGCCATGCCGCCACCCAGCACGTGGCTGAGGAGGTGGACGGCGGCACGGTCCGGGGAGCGGTGGCCAGGAGCCGGGAAACCCAGCACCAGGCTGGCCTGCTGGAGGTCCTTGCGGGGGGTGTTGAGCAGGAAGGGGCGGGTGCCCACCGGGGCTGGGGAGGCGGGTGCTGCGGTCGCCGGCAGCTTGGCCAGGAGGGGGGCCAGCAGGTCCAGGAAGGGCCCCGGCTCCAGGGCCCCGGCCGCGGCCACCACCAGGTTGGGGGCGCGGTAGGTGTGGTCGAAGAAGGCCCGGGCCTCGGGGGCACCGTACAGAGACACCTGATCCCGGCGACCCAGGATGGGGTGGGCCAGGGCTGAGCCCTCCCAGAACCGGCCGTAGAACAGCTCGCTCACCCAGTCGTCCGGCTGATCCTCGCTCTGAGCGATCTCCTCCAGGATGACGTTCCGCTCCCGCACCAGCTCCTCTGGATCGAAGATGGGGGCGGTCAGCAGGTCGCCCAGCAGGTGCACCAGCTCCGGCAGCTGATCGTTCAGCACCTTGCCGTAGAAGCAGGCCACTTCCTTCCCCGTGAAGGCATCCACATGGCCCCCCAGGCGATCCGTGGCCTCGGCCAGCGCATCCGGCGTGGGGTAGGCCTCCGTGCCCTTGAACACCGTGTGCTCCAGGAAGTGGGCCAGACCCTCCTCCGCCGGTCCCTCGTGGCGGGATCCGCGCCGCACCCAGAAGCCCAGGGCGCAGCTCCGCACATGGGGCAGGGTCTCCACCAGGATCTCGGTGCCACCGGGGGTGAGGGTGCGGAAGGGTTCGGTCATCCCGCCAGTCTATCGTCCCCGGGAGCACCCTGATCCGGCAGATTCCCGGGGTGTCCAACCGAGCGAGGGCGATGGCTCCGAACCCAAAATTGCCCCAGACTGCAGACCTAGGGAGGCACCCGTGAGCCATCGCATCGAGTACGCCGTGACCGGAGGACCCGAGGTCCTGCAGTGGGTGGAAGCGCCCCTTACCGACCCCGGTCCGGGCCAGGCACGGGTCCGCCACACGGCCATCGGCGTGAACTACATCGACGTCTACCAGCGCAGCGGTGCCTACCCCGTGCCCCTGCCGGGGGCGCCGGGCTTCGAGGCCGCCGGGGTGGTGGAGGCCCTGGGCGAGGGGGTCACCGGCCTTGCTGTGGGCCAGCGGGTGGCCTACGTGGACGGCCCCACGGGCGCCTATGCAGAGGCCCGGAACTACGCCGCCCACCGTCTGGTCCCCCTGCCGGAGGGCGTGACGGACGAGGCGGCGGCGGCCCTGCTCTTCAAGGGGCTCACCACCCACATGCTGATCCACCGGGTCTGGCGGCGGGACAACGGCCCCTGGGCCCTGGTCCATGCCGCAGCTGGCGGCGTCGGCCTGCTGCTCACCCGCTGGCTCACCCACGAGGGGGCCAAGGTCATCGGGGTGGTGAGCACGCCGGAGAAGGCCAAGGCCGTTGAGGCCGAGGGCGCCGAGGCCGTGCTGGTGGTGGCCCGAGGGGGTTCCTACGAAGGCATCCCTGCCGAGGTCAAGCGCATCACCGGTGGGACCGGCGTGGGTACGGCCTTCGACTCTACGGGCAAGGACACCTGGGAGGCCTCTCTGGACAGCCTGGCTCCCTTCGGCCTGCTGGCCGCCTTCGGTCGGGCCAGCGGACCCCAGCCCCCGGTGGAGCTGGCGGACCTGGCCAAGCGCGGCTCCCTGGCGGTGCAGCGGCCCACGTTCTTCAACCACGTGGCCACCCCCGAAGCCCTGCGCGCCGCCGCCAAGGACGTCTGGGATGCCCACCTCCAGGGCATCCTCACCGCCCGCATCCACGCCCGGATCCCCCTGCAGGAAGCCGCCGCCGCCCACACCCTCATCGAGTCCAGAACCACCACCGGGGCCCTCATCCTCGTGCCGTAGGACTCAGCCTTCAGATTCACTGCCGGCGAGGCCGACGGGGGTGCGGTGGAGCTGCCAGCCGGCCAGGGCCCAGCAGAGGGCTCCGAAGGCGATGAGCACGAGGAAGGCGAGAACCGGGTGGGTGCTGACCTGCTCCTGGGCCAGCATCTGCTGGACCTTCACGTCCGTGGCGCGGCTGCCCGCCAGGCTCTCGATGTGGTGGGTGAAGGTGAGGCGCTGGAGGAAGGGTGGGAAGACCCGCACCAGGGGCTCCCAGATGAAGAAGTACAGCGCACCCCAGAGGGTGCCCCGCTTGAAGACGAGGCCCACCAGGGTCAGCAGGGCCAGCTCGCCCCACCAGGCCCCGACCAGGGCCAGGATCCGGCCCAGCAGCTGGCTCGGGTCGCCCCCCAGGGACTGGAGGGAGAGGACACCCAGCACCAGCCAGAGGGTGCCCCACAGGAACCAGGGGAGCCCCTTGCCCAGCGGCAGGGCCCAGGCCGGTGCCGGGCGCGCCAGCATCAGGGGGAGGGTGCGCTGCTCCAGGTCCTCGCGGATACCCGCTGGGGCGGCCACCAGGGCCATGATGGGCAGCATCACCTTGGCGAGGCCGTCATGGAAGACCCGCAGGGCCTCGCCGGGATGAGTATCCAGGCCCTTCATGCGGCCGATGGCCGCGATGACCAGGCTGAGCCCGACGGGTACGGCCACCAGGGCCGCCAAGGACCAGCCGCGGCCCTGCAAGAGGCGGGGCGCATAGCCCAGCGCCGTGGCCCGGATCGTCGAGAGAGGAGAAGGAGCGGCGCTCATGCATGGTCCTTCGTTAAGTACTGGAACACCGCATCGAGGTTGAGGTCCAGGGGATCCAGGGACCGCACGGGGATCGTGCCTGCAGCGACCGCCGCCTGCAGGCGGGGCAGGATCTCCCGGGGGGAGCGCACGGAGATCACCACGCCCTCCTCCTCCACCCGCAGCACCGCCAGCTCCGGCTGCTCCACGGCCCAGCGGGCCAGGGCCAGGGGCTCGCCCACGAGGCGCAATTCCACCGGATGGCGATCCAGCAGCTGCCGGATTTCGGGCACCGAGCCCTCCGCCAGCAGGCGGCCCCGGAACAGCAACAGGATGCGATCCGTGAGCTGGGCGATCTCCCCCAGGATGTGGCTGGAGACCAGTACCCGGACACCGCCGTCTGCCAGGGTCCGCAACAAAGCCATGAGGACCAGGCGGGCCTCGGGGTCCAGGCCGTTGAAGGGCTCGTCGAGGATGAGCAGGTCCGGCCCGTGCAGGAGGGCCTGGGCCAGGCGGATGCGTTGGCGCATGCCCTTGGACATGCTGGCAAAAGGCAGGTGGGCGCGGTCGGCCATGCCCACGGTGGTCAGGGCCCGGGCCTGGGCCGCCGGCAGCTCGGCGGCTGGAATGCCGGCCAGCTGGCCCATCATCCGCAGCCAGCGATCGGCGCGCAGGCCCGAGGGCATGCGGTCCCCTTCGGGCACCAGACCGAGGCGGGCCAGCACCGCGGGGTTGCGGAAGGGGGCCTGGCCAAAGACCCGGACCTCGCCGCCCGAAGGGGGCAGCAGGCCCGAGAGCAGCTGGATCAGGGAGGACTTCCCCGCCCCGTTGGGCCCCAGCAGGCCCGTGATGCCACCGGCTTCCGGCAGCTCGAAGGAGGTGGGGCTGAGGCCGAGGATGGGCCCATAGCGGAGGGAGGCACGGTCGAGGCTGATCATCAGAGAATCGCCTCAGAGGGGCGGGTCCGGCGGACCGCCAGAGTGACCCAGAGGGCCATGTGGAGGGCGGTGCCCACCACCGTCGGCACCCAGGCCACGAAGGGCCGCTCCACGCCCACCAGCAGCTGCGGCCAGGCCTCCGCCAGCAGGACGGGGTTGAGGGCATCCACCGCGGCGATACCGGTCATGCCCCGCAGCAGCCCCGCCAGGGCTCCGGCACCCAGCACGCTGCCCAGCACCCAGCTCACCCCGGCGCGGGGCGTGGCCGCCAGGCTGGAGGCCCCCACCGCCAGGGACCCCATGAGGATCGAACTGATGGCCATGGCCGGCAGCAGCCGCAGGGGAGCCGTGACCCACACCGGCCCATCCAGGCCCGCCAGGAGCAGGGACATGAGCCAGGGCAGGAGCACGAAGGGCAGCAGGATCAGGAAGGGGAGCCCGGAGGCAAAGCCGAGCTTGGCCAGCAGGTAGTCCCGGGGAGACACGGGATGGGCGTAGATGAGGGGGCGCACCCGGTAGAGGGTGTCCCGGGCCACCAGGCCACCGCCCACCAGAGCCACCAGGAACCACAGCAGGTAGCTGGCGGGGCTCAGCAGGTCCGCCTGGAAGGAGGCCCCCTGGGTGAGGATGCTCTGGGCAAAGTCCTTCACCGGGCGCAGGGCGGCATTGGTCTGGAGCAGGTGGCCGACATAGATGCGGGCCACCTTGAAGAGCAGGAGGGCCAGGAAGCCGAAGCCGAAGAAGCGGCCGATCTTCTGCCGCCAGAGGCGGGCCAGGTCGAAGCGCATGAGGACCAGCACCGGGGGCTGACCCAGCGAGAGGTCCGGGGCGGGCGGCAGGGTGGGGGCGTAGATGGGCATGTTAGTTCCCCCCCATGGATGTGGCATCCCCATGCAGCGCACGGAGCAGCACCTCGTCCAGGCGGTCATGGCGGGGCGTGAGCTGGATGAGGGTGGCCCCCTGAGCCTGGGCCCAGCGGAAGGCCGCGGCGGGGTCCGGCACTGCCAGCTCCAGGTCGTAGAGGCCGTTGCGGGCATCTAGCACTGTGCCCAGCTCCGTAAGGGCCGCCTCCTGCGCGGGCACCAGGGGATCCAGGAAGCGCAGCTCCACCCGCCGCGCCAGGGCCCGCCGCAGCCCGGCCATGGAGCCCGCTGCCTTGATCTGGCCCTGATCCAGGATGACCAGCTGATCGGCCACCCGCTCCACGTCGCCGAGCAGGTGGGAGGCCAGGATGACCCCGGCCCCCAGCTCGGCATGGACCCGGAGCACCAGGTCCAGCATCCGCCGGCGGCCATCCGGGTCCAGGCCGTTCGTGGGCTCGTCCAGGAAGACCAGGGCCGGGCTGTGGACCAGGGCCTGGGCCAGCTTCACCCGCTGGCGCATGCCGGTGGAGTAGCCGCTAACAGAGCGGTAGCGGGCCTCATCCAGGCCCACGAAGTAGAGCACCTCGTGGGCGCGGTCCCGGGCGGCCTCGGGGGCCAGACCACTTAGCTCACCCCAGAAGGCCACCTGCTCGTAGGCAGAGGCATCCTCGATGAGGGCGTCGTACTCCGGCATGTACCCGATGCGGCCCCGCAGGCGCCGGGCGGCTTCTGAACCCAGGGGCACCCCGAGCACGGTGCCAGTCCCGGCGCTGGGGGTGAGCAGGCCCAGCCAGGTCTTCAGGAGGGTGGACTTGCCGGACCCATTGGGCCCCAGCAGACCCACGATGCCCCGCTCCAGGGACAGGGTCAGGCCCCGGAGGGCCGGCGTGGTCGCCTGGGGGTAGCGCACTTCCAGGTTCTCGAAGGCGATCAACAGGGGCCCCCCATGGTGCAGTCAGTGGTTCCAGCATAAGCGGTCCGGCCGCAGGGGCCGCACCGGGCCGCTCAGATCAGGGGCCAAGGCGGCTACGGAGGGGTCCGTGATCGGATTAGGGTGGGCTCGGCACTGGGGTCGGGGGACTTGCCCGCCGGGCCCCCATCCAGCGGAGAATGGGGCATGAGCTTCGCGCACCTGCACCTGCACACCGAACACTCCCTCCTGGACGGCCTGACCCGCATTCCGGACCTGGTCAAGAAGTGCCAGGCCACCGGCATGCCCGCCGTGGCGGTCACGGACCACGGCAACATGTTCGGCATGATGAAGCTCTACGACGCCTGCGAAAAGACGCAGGACGGGAGCGGCAACTGGGCGGTGAAGCCCATCCTGGGCTGTGAGGTCTACGTGGCGCCCAAGACCCGCTTCGACCGGAAGCTCGAGGCCCGCAGCCCCACCGGGGAAGAAGGTCTGGAGGACTGCGAGGACCCCAGCGGCTCGCGAGATGCTGGCTACCACCTGGTGCTGCTGGCCAAGGATTCCGTGGGCTTTACCAACCTATCCCGCCTCGTCTCGGCAGGCTTCACCGAGGGTTTCTACTACAAGCCCCGGGTGGACAAGGACCTCCTGCGCCAGCACAGCGAGGGCCTCATCGCCCTCTCCGCCTGCCTGGGCGGCGAGGTGCAGGCCCGCCTGCTGCAGAACCGACCCGATCGAGCCGAGCAGGTGGCCCGGGAGTTCCGGGACATCTTCGGCGAGGACTTCTTCCTGGAGATCCAGGACCAGGGCTTCGAGCGGGAGCAGCAGATCATCCCGCTCCAGCAGGAGCTCTCGGCCCGCCTGGGCATCCCCCTCGTGGCCACCAACGACGCCCACTACCTCAACCACGAGGACGCCGACCTCCACGACACGCTCCTCTGCATTGGCACCAAGACCACCAAGTCCAAGGAGAAGCGCATGCGCTTCGCCACGGACCAGTTCTTTGTAAAGGACCCCGAGGAGATGCGGCGGGTGTTCCCGGGCCACCCGGAGTACCTGGAGCGCACCCTGGAGATCGCGCAGCGGGTGACCCTCTTCCCCATCACCCGCAAGCCCATCACGCCGCGCTTCCCGGTTCCCTCCGACCACACCCTGGAGAGCTACTTCGTCCAGGTGGCCAAGGAGACCTTTGAGGAGCGCCTGGCGGTGTGCCAGCCGCTCTGGCAGAAGGGTGTCCTGAAGCACCCGGAGACCGCCTACCGGGAGCGTCTGGCCTTCGAGCTGGACATGATCCTGAAGATGGGTTTCCCCGGCTACTTCCTGCTGGTCTGGGACTTCATCCGCAAGGCCCGGGAGATGGGTGTCCCCGTGGGCCCGGGCCGTGGCTCCGCCGCCGGCAGCATCGTGGCCTGGTCCATGAAGATCACGGACATCGACCCCATGCAGTACGACCTGCTCTTCGAGCGGTTCCTCAACCCCGAGCGCAAGTCCATGCCCGACGTGGACATCGACTTCTGCCGGGACGGCCGCCAGAAGGTCATCAACTACGTCACGGAGAAATACGGCCAGGACAAGGTCAGCAACATCGTCACCATCAACCAGCTCAAGACCAAGGCCGTCATCAAGGATGTGGCCCGGGTCTTCGACAAGGACTTCGCCTACGCCAACAACCTCACCAAGCTCGTCCCGCAGGAGCCGGGCAAGCCCATGACGGTGAAGGATGCCCTGGAGAAGAGCGAGGGGCTGCGCAAGCTCTACAACGAGGACAAGGAGGTGCGGAACATCCTCGACATTTCTGCCCGGCTGGAGGGCCTGTCCCGCAATACCGGCGTCCATGCGGCCGGCATCATCATCGCCCCCGACGAGCTGACCCGCTTCGCCCCGCTGTGCAAGGACAAGGACAACAAGGTGATGGTGCAGTACACCATGGTCGAAGCGGAGCGCGCGGGTCTGCTGAAAATGGACTTCCTGGGCCTGGAGACCCTCACCCAGATCGCCAAGATCCAGGAGGTCATCGCCCGCCGCCACGGCCAGCCCCTGGACATGACCACCATCCGGGGCTACGACGACAAGAAGACCTTCGACCTCTTCTCCGCGGGTGACACGGACGGCGTGTTCCAGTTCGAGTCCGGTGGCATGAAGCAGCTGCTCCGGCAGCTGGGCCCCAACCGCTTCGATGACCTCATCGCCCTAAACGCCCTCTTCCGCCCAGGCCCCCTGGGCGCTGGCATGGGCAATACCTATGTGGAGCGCCGCCACGGCCGCGAGCCCGTCACCTTCCTGTTCCCGGACATGGAGCCCATCCTGTCGCCCACCTACGGCGTGATCCTCTACCAGGAGCAGGTCATGCAGCTGGCCAGCCTGCTGGCCGGCTACTCCCTGGGCGAGGCCGATACGCTGCGGCGGGCCATGGGCAAGAAGGACCACGACAAGATGGCCCAGGAGAAGTCCAAGTTCATCGAGCGGGGCGCCTCCCGAGGCTACGACCGCACCAAGGTGGCGGACACCTTCGACCTCATCGAGTACTTCGCCGGCTACGGCTTCAACAAGAGCCACAGCGCCGCCTACGCCATGGTGGCCTACGAGACGGCCTACCTGAAGGCCAACTTCCCCGTGGAGTTCATGGCGGGCCTGCTGTCCACCAAGTCTGGCCGCACGGAAGACATCGCCAAGTACGTGCAGAACTGCCGGGAGCGCGGCATCGAGGTGCAGGGGCCCGACATCAACGAGTCGGCCCTGGACTTCACCGCCACCGGCGATCGCCTCATCCGCTTCGGGTTTGCCGCAGTAAAAGGACTGGGGGAGGCTGCGCTGCAGGCCATCCTCGAGGCCCGCACAGCGGAGGGGCCCTTCAAGGACCTGTTCCACGCCCTCAAGAGCACCGACCTCCAGAAGGCCAACCGGAAGGTGTGGGAGTCCCTCATCAAGGCCGGTGCCTTCGACAGCCTGGAGCCCAACCGGGCAGCCCTCCTCCTGGGCCTGCCAGACGCTGTCTCGGCAGCCTCCAAGGGGGGCGGGGACATGGGCATGACCAGCCTCTTCGACGATGCGGAGATGGCCAGCCTGAGCGCCGAGTGGCGAGTACCTGAGAATGTCGAGCCCTGGGACCGCAAGACCCGCCTCGCGGCCGAGCGGGAGGTGCTGGGCCTCTTCGTCAGCGGGCATCCCCTGGAGGAGTTCGCCGACGCGATCCAGGTCCACACCCGCGGCACCATCACCCAGACCCTGGAGGAGGTGGCCGCCGGCCGCCTGCGGGACCGCAACGAGGTCGTCCTGGGGGCCATGGTCACCTCCGTGACCTTCAAGACCAACCAGAAGGGCGAGCCCTGGGCCATCCTCCAGGTGGAGGACCTGAGCGGCAAGCTGGAGGTCCTGCTCATGGCCTCCCGCTGGGATCCCCTCACCAAGAAGCAGGGGCCCAAGCCCTTCGAAAACTACCGCCAGTTCGCCGTACCGGAAGCCATGCTCCGCATCACGGGCGAGGTGCGAGTGGAGACCATCCAGGCCAACGGCAGCGGCGACCCCGAGGAAGAGGAGGAGGAGAAGACCGTGGTCAAGGTCTTCGCCCACGTGCTGGAGAGCCTGGAGAGCTACCAGGGCCGAGGCTTCACCGGAGCCCTCATCCGCCTGCCCCCGGGCGAGTGCCCCCCCCGCCTGGGCGCCATCCTGGCGGACCACTCGGGGGACCTGCCCGTGACCTTCGAGTACCGCTCCAAGGAGGGCCTGGTGGCCCGGGTGAAGGCCGGCAAGGACCTGCGCCTGCGGCATGATCCAGGCCTGGCGGAGCGCCTGGCCCGGGACACGGGCTGTGGCCTGACCTGGACCTTTTGAGGCCGCTGCCCATAGGGAAAGCCTGAATCCCCGTTCCAGCCTTGAGCGGCCTGCGTCATTCTGGAGTCGGGGGTTGCTACCCTGCCCCCTTCCGGAGCACCCATGGCCGCAGCGCCTCAGCCCGATCCCAACGCGAACCTCCACGCCGTGGTGGACGCCCTGGTAGCGGCGTCGACCGCCCTCACGGAGATGCCCCTGGGGCGCCGGGAGTTCCCCTCCCGGGCGGCCCTGGCCGAGCTGGTCGATGATCTGCGGGCCCTGCTCTTCCCGGGCTACTTCGGTCCCTCGGACCTCACGGGCGAGACCCTCCGCTACCACCTGGGTGCCCGCATGGACCGGGTGCTGCACGGCCTGCGCGACCAGATCCAGCGGGGCATGATGGCCGCCGACCCCAGCCTGCCACCCTGCGGGGAGCGGGCCCTGGAGCTGGCCCGGGCCTTCCTCTCCCGCCTGCCCAAGGTGCGCCACCTGCTGGCCACGGATGTCCAGGCCGGCTTCGAGGGCGACCCCGCCGCCACCAGTCCCGACGAGGTGCTGTTCTGCTACCCGGGTCTGCTGGCCATCACCAGCCAGCGCCTGGCCCACGAGATGCTGGACCTGGGCGTGCCCCTGCTGCCCCGCATGATCACCGAACACGCCCACAGCCTCACGGGCATCGACATCCACCCCGGCGCCCAGATCGCCGAGCGGTTCTTCATTGACCACGGCACCGGCGTGGTCATCGGCGAGACCTGCGTCATCGGCCGAAATGTGCGCATCTACCAGGGCGTCACCCTGGGGGCCAAGAGCTTCCCCCTGGACGCCGAGGGCCACCCCATCAAGGGCGTGCCCCGCCATCCCGTGGTGGAGGATGACGTGATCATCTACTCCAACGCCACCATCCTGGGCCGCATCACCCTGGGCAAAGGGTCTGCCATCGGCGGCAACGTGTGGCTCACCCGCAGCGTGCCGCCCGGGAGCATCGTCACCCAGGCCAACGAGAAGGATGGGATGCCCACATGACCCTGCTGCTGCGCTTCTTCTTCTCCGCCATCGGCCTGCTGGTGGCCTCGGCCCTGCTGAAGGGCATCACCACCGGGAGCTTCCTGGACCTGCTGGTGGTAGCCGTCCTGCTGGGGGCCCTCAACACCACCGTGGGCTCACTGCTCAAGGCCCTGGCCTTCCTGCCCGTGGCCTGCTCCTTCGGCTGCTTCAGCCTGGTCATCAACGGTCTGGTGTTCTGGCTCGCCGGCACCCTCTCCGCCAACCTGGGCCTGGGCTTCCGCGTCGAGGGCTTCTGGCCCGGCTTCTTCGGCGCCCTGGTGACCAGCGTCGTCGCCTCCGTCCTCGGCGCCATCTTCATTAGCAAAGACCGCCAGCGGCCCGAGCCGCCTAGGCCGATCAAGATCATCAACTAGCGCTGGGCTACGGCGCAGGGAGGACCGTGGCTTCTTTGAGGCGGACGGGGAACTGGGGGATGTCGCCCATGCCTCGGCGCCACTCGGTCTTCACCTTGCCGATGCGGTCCACTGCGTCCATGCCGGAGACCACGCGGCCGAAGACGCAGTACCCGTAGCCGGCCTCAGTGAGGTCCCGGTTGTCCAGGCGGGGGTTGTCCACCAGGTTGATGAAGAACTGGGCCATGGCGCTGTGGGGATCGTTGGTGCGGGCCATGGAGATGGTGCCGCGTAGGTTCTTCAGGCCGGCTTTGGCACCGGCAGGGGCCTCGTTGGCGATGGGGGCCCGGGTGGGCTTCTCCGCCATGGACTCCAGGAAGCCGCCGCCCTGGATCATGAAGCCGTCGATGACCCGGTGAAAGATCGTCCCGGCGTAGAAGCCGTCCTGCACGTACTTGAGAAAGTTGGCCACCGTCTGGGGGACCGCCTGGGCCTCCAGCTCAATGACCACTGGGCCGTAGGAGGTCATAAGCTGCACCCGGGGCTTGGCAACGGGGGCCGGCTGGGGGGCCTGGGCCAGGGCCGGCAGGGCCAGGGCGAGCAGGAGGGAAGTCAGCAGGGGACGAATCATGGACACTCCGGGGTGACGTTCTATATTGCCGCAAACCGGGCCAAGGTCCCCGCTATCGTAGTCCCATGTTCCTTGCTGACCTGCCCCCCTGGCTCCTGGCCCTCCTGCTGGCTCCCTTCGGCCTGGCCTTCGGCTCCTTCGCCAATGTGCTGATCCACCGCCTGCCCCAGGAAGACCCGGCCCAGAGCAACGTCACCACGCTGCCCAGCCACTGCCCGTCCTGCCAGGCCCGCATCCGCCCCTGGCACAACGTCCCCCTGGTGGGCTGGCTCATTCTGCGGGGGAAGTGTGCGGACTGCGGCTGGCGCATCCCCGGCCGCTACCCCCTGGTCGAGTTGCTGGGGGGCCTGCTCTTCGCCGCCTCGCCCTGGCTCTTCCCCTTCGGCACGCTCATCTGGTTCAAGGGCATGGTGTGCGGCTACGCCCTCCTGGTGCTGTTCTTCACCGACTTCACCGAGATGATGCTGCCGGATGCGATCCAGTATCCGCTCATGGCCCTGGGCGTCCTGCTCACCCTGCCTCAGCTGCAGTGGCCCGACGCCCTGATCAAGGTCTGGGTTGCCCCCGGCCATGCCCTCCAGACACTGGTCAGCTACAACGGCCTGCAGCCTGCCCTGCTCTACAAGGGCTTCGAGCCCGCGGTCACCTGGGAGCAGAGCCTCATCGGCCTGGCGGTGGGCTACGGCGTGCCGGACCTCATCAACCGCCTCTACAAGGCCCTGCGCAAGACCGACGGCCTGGGCATGGGCGACTTCAAGATGCTGGCCTGGCTGGGTGCCTTCTGGGGCTGGGCGCCGATGCTGGGCATCCTCTTCCTGGGGGCCGGACTGGGTGCCGCCGTGGGCGTGCCCCTCATGCTCATGCGGAAGTCCGACGGTCAGACCATGCTGCCCTTCGGCTGCTTCCTCGCCCTGGCCACACCGATCATCGTCTTCTTCGGCCGGGCCCTGTGGCTGGGCTACCTGGGGGTGGTGGGGTAGGCCTCAGCGCTTCGTCCGCCGCTGGGCGAGGAGCCACGCGCTGAAGGACTGGGAGCCGTAGGCGGCGTCCCAGGTGTTGTGGTCCAGGCCTGGGTACTCGGTGTAGCGCACGGGGGCGGACACGGCCTTCAAGGCCTCAGCCGCATCCCGGGAGCCCTGCACGGGCACCACGCTGTCCATTTCCCCGTGGAAGATCCAGACGGGCATTTTGGCGAGGCGGCGGGCCAGGGCCGGCAGGGCGGGGCCGTCCTCCGGGGGCACCACCGGCACCCCGAAGGCGTGGCTGGCAAGGTCCTTGGTCCACCCGCAGATGGGTGCCACAGCGGCGAAGCGCTCCGGATTCCGGTAGGCCAGGTACCAGGTGCCGTGACCGCCCATGGAAAGGCCCGTGAGGTACACCCGGTCCAGGTCCACCTTGAACTCCCCGAGGGTACGGTCCAGGGCCGCCAGGGCCATGTCAGCCTGGGCACCGGCCCACTGGGTCTCCGGGCGGGCATGGGGGAACACCACGATGGCGGGGAAGCGCTGGGGGTGGCGGCGGATGGCCGGGGCAAGGCCCGCCACGGTGGGTCGCAGGCCGTCCACGCCCCGCTCCCCGGCACCGTGGAGGTAGAGGATCACGGGCCAGGCCTTGGCTGGCGAGTAGTCCGCGGGGACATAGACCTGGTACCGGTAGCGCTGGCCGCCCAGGTCGAGGGTGCGGTCGAGGAAGCCGGTCTCGGCACCCTGCACCCCCAGGGAACCCGCCCACAGGCAGCCTGCGATCAGACCGGCGAGGTCGGCTCTAAACACGGGGCACCTCCTCAGGTCTGGGTGGACCTACCGAGCATTAGTGGGCCATGCCCTGGCTCAGCTCGATGAGCACGCCGCCGGTCTCGGCGGGGTGGAGGAAGGCCACGCGACAGCCGTGGGCGCCCTTGCGGGGAGCCTGGTCGATCATGCGCACACCCTTGGCCAGCAGGCCCGCCACGGCGGCGTCGATGTCGTCCACCTCGAAGCAGACGTGGTGGATGCCAGGGCCGCGCTTCGCCAGGAACTTGCCGATGGGGCCCTCGGGATCGGTGCTCTCCAGGTACTCCAGCGTGCTCTCACCCACCGGGAAGAAGGCCGTCTTCACCTTCTGCTCCGCCACCTCTTCCGTGTGCTCCGGCCCCATGTCGAAGAGGCGGGCCATGCGGTCCATGGCCTCAGAAAGGCCCGGCGTCGCAATGCCCAGGTGGTTGATGCGCAGCAGCTTCATGGGGCCTCCGGGTAGGTGACACCAGTTTCCATCGAAAACCCCGTCAGCCCAGCAGAAAACCAGGGACCACCGGAATTGGGGCGGGCCTGAAAAGCCAGGAGAGATGAACGCGGAGGAAAGATAGAGAAGCGGAGGGGAGCGGAGAAAGAACTGTTATCGAGTGAACCAGGGGATCTTTGGTTCCCTACCCCCTTCATCCCCTCCATCCCTGTAAAAAAAGCATTTTGAACAAGGATGAAGGGGATGAAGGGGAGTTCAAGCTGGCCCGGTCTCAGTCTGCAGACCGCGGCTAGGCAGGCGAACCTCCGCGCTCCTCCGCTCCTCCGTCCTTCCTCTGCTTACATTCAGTGCTTTCCCAGCTGGTGCCCTCAGTGCTGACACGCCGGGGCGTGGCCCAGGCTCACGGTGCCGTTCTGCACGGTGACTTTGCCTTTGCTGCCCAGGAAGCCGAGGACGCCGTCGAAGTCGAAGCTGTCGCCACCACAGTTGCAGTAGACGGCGGCAGGACCGTGGGCGGCGGCAGAGGCGGTGCGCAGGTCCTCGAGGGAACAGGTCCCGCCCTTTTCCAGCAGAAGGCCCAGGAGGTCGTGACCAAAGAGGGGTTCAGACATGGGGGGGCTCCGAATTAGGACATAAGACTCTTTAACTATTCTAGCCCGAAAAACCGGGATGGCAACCCCGGCTCAGCCCCTAGGTCAGAGACAGGGCCACTTCCCGCATCAAGGGGTCGGGGCTGAGGTTGCGGGGCAGGTGCCGCAGGGCCTCCAGCACCGCCTCCTGGGGGGACTTCAGGTCCCGGGGAATGGCAGCCAGGGGCGCCAGGGCCTCTCGCCAGGGCAGCAGGACCGGGGGCTCGCCAGCCTGTAGGCGGGCCAGGTCCGCCAGGATCCGCAGCAGCAGCTCCAGGGGCTGGCGCAGCTGTTCCCCCTGGGCCAGTAGGGCGTCTTTCTCGGGCAGCAGGATCCCCGCGGTCTGGCTGTAGGGCCGGCCCGCCAGCAGGTCCAGCCAGGCCTCCAGCTGGGCCTCGGCCCGCCGGTACTCCGCTTCTCCCAGCAGACGCAGGCTGCCCTCGCCCAGGGCGGACCAGCGCTCCCGGTCGGCCTCCTGCCAGCCGTGGCGCGCGGCCACCTCCCAGGCCTCTCGGGGGGCCAGGGGCGCAAAGGAGATGCGCTCGCAGCGGCTACGGATGGTCTGCAGCAGGGCCTCGGGACGGTGGGTCACCAGGATGAAGTGGGTGCCCTCCGGGGGCTCTTCCAGGGTCTTCAGCAGGATGTTGCCGCTGGACTCGTTGAGGCGGTGGGCCTCCTCCACCAGGACCCAGCGGTGGCAACCCAGGGCCGGCGCCAGGGCGGCCCACTCGATGACCCCCCGGCTGAAGCGGGGCTGGCCGTTGGAGTCCAGGCCTTCCCGCACCTGGTCGATGCGGATGACACCGGCCTTGCCCTCGGGGACGATGCGCAGCAGGTTGGGTAGCTCGAAGGGCAGGTCCTCCCCCTCCAGCATGCGGCAGCCCTCGCACTGGCCGCAGGCACAGCGGCGCAGGCAGATCTCGCGCTGGGCCAGCTCCAGCGCCACGCGCCGCTTGCCGATGCCCTCGGGCCCCGTGAAGAGCAGGGAGCCGCGGATCCGGCCGCCCTGGATCCGATCCAGCAGGCGCTGGCGGATGGCCTGGTGCCCGCTGACCTTGGCCGAGAAGGGCCCGGTCATGGATCCACCGAGAAGCCGGCGTTGCGCAGAAGCGGGGCCACCCGCAGCCAGATCGCCGCTTCCACCTGGTCGGCAGTCGCCCGGGAGGGAATGAGGGCCACGCGGTTGGGGTGGGCCTGGGCGATGGCCAGGAAGCGCTTCCGCACGCGCCGGTGGAAGTCCAGCTCGGCCCCGTCGAAGCGGGTCTCGGCGAACTCCGGTCCCAGGGCCTGGTTCCGGCTATTCACCCGCAGGAGAGAGACCTCCGGGTCCATGTCCAGGAGGATGGTGAGGTGGGGACGCAGGCCCCGCAGCACCAGCTCGCCCAGGCGGTCCAGGGCGGAATCCGAGACTCCGCTGGCCCCCTGGTAAGCCCGGGTGGAGTCCTCGAAGCGGTCCACCAGCACCACCTTGCCTTCGGCCAGGGAAGGCCGGATCACCTGCTCCAGGTGCTGGGCGCGGTCGGCGTAGAAGAGCAGCAGCTCGGCGTCCGGGCACCAGGCCTCGCCGCAGTCGTGGGGCTCCAGCAGCAGGCGGCGGACCTCGCGGCCCAGGGCCGTGCCACCGGGCTCCTTGGACACCACCAGCGGCAGGTACAGACGCCTGAGGCGCTCCGAAAGCCGCAGGAGCTGGGTGGACTTGCCCGACCCCTCCACGCCCTCGATGGTGATGAACACGCCCTGCACGGTGCCTCCAGACTTTGAGGATACCCGGGCCGGCCGGGCGACATGCTCACAGCGGAGTGCTATCCTTTTCCCCACCCCCAGGAGTGCCAGGTGGCCGAAGCGATCCATTGCCCGAGCTGCTCCACCCGCTACCGCCTTCGGCTGGAGCGTGTCCGACTTGCCCATCGCCGGGCCAGATGCTTCACCTGCGGCGACATCTTCCCCGTGGATGAGGCTGTGCAGCGCCTGCTGATCGAGGCCTTCCCCGTGGAGGAGGCCCCTGCCCCCGAGCCAGTCCCCGAGGCCGAGGCGGTTCCCGACCCCGAGCCGATGACCGAGCTGGTTCCCGCCCTGACCCTGGGCGATCTGGAGCCTGAACCCGAGGAGCTCTACGAGGAGGCCCTGGACGAGGAGCCCCCGGCCGCCCTGGCCGATACGCTGGCTGACGCCCCGCTGATCCTGCCGGAATCCAAGGACCCCTTCCTGCCCACGGAGCAACCCGCCGCCGAGGCAGACCCGGTCACCGCCTCGGGCTACACCTCGGCTCGGGATGCCATCGACAAGCTCTTCGCCGACACCCCGCTGCAGGCCCCTGCCATGCACTTCGAGCGGGGCGAGGGTCCCATGGACATGGATGCTGCCCTGTCGGCCCTGGACGCCACCCTGCCCTCCCCTCCAGCCGTCCCCGAGACGGTGGCTTCCGGCGTCCCCGGGGACGACCCCCTGGCCCCGGAGTCTCCCAGTGCCCTCAGCGGTGCGAGCAATGCCACCGTCCGCATCTCCCAGGAGGAGCTGCTGGCGGCGCTGGCCACGGTACCTGCCTCTGTCGTCGAGGAACCAGCCCCGGAGCCAGCCTTCCAGGCCCTGCCCGAGGCTGCCGAGGTGGGGGCCGAGCTGCTGCGCCTCAAGGTGGGGGCCGAGATCTACGGTGGCCTGACCATGCCCCAGCTCATCGCCTGGGTAGAAGAAGGCCGCATCCTGGAGCAGCACCTGATTGCACGCCAACACAGCGAGAATTGGCTGGAAGCCTTCAAGGTCCCGGGACTTCGGCCGGTCTTCGAGCGCCTCCGCCGCACCCGCACCGGCAGTGTGCCCACCCTGGAGTCTCCTGCTCCCGAGCCGGAGCCCAAGAAGGGCTTCCTCAGCAGCCTGTTCGGAAGGAACTGAATGCAGACCATCCTCTTCGCCGCCTGCCTGGCCCTGGCCCAGGTGCCAGCCGCACCCGCCAAAGAAGCCACGGTTCCCGTAGCCGCGCCCCTCTCCTTTTACTCGGAGTCCTTCCCCTTCCAGTGGGACCGCACCATCCCCCTCACCGCCAACGTGGACGGCCTGAAGGTCAGCAAGATCTTCTTCAACAAGCGCATGATCCAGGGCGGTGTCCTGGGCATGCTCAAGACCACCGAGTTCGGCACCCGGGCTCAGGTGGAGGTCACCAATACCAGCACGCTGCCCCGAGTGCCAGGCTTCGCCGTGGCGGTGCTGGACCGGGATGGTCGCCTCCTGGGCGTCGCCTCCGGCGGCACCAAGCTGGGCACCCTCAGCCCCGGCGAGACCGAGACCTTCGACCTGAACTTCACCCAGGTGAAGGAGCGCCTCGCCTCGGGGGCGACGTTTATTCTGGCCGTGGAGTTACGGAACTGAGTCCTTGGCTATCAGCTGTCGGCTATCAGCCATCAGCCAAGACTGGACGCCGACCCACCCGATCAGGCCAGCTTGTCCTGCACGCAATGAACAGGCACGGCTCACCCATTCGAGCCAGGACCTGCTTTAGCTGATAGCTGACAGCTGATAGCCACCAATCAATTCGCTTCCTGCTCCCGGTAGTGCGCCAGGATCTCTTCGGGGGAGGCGGTGGCGGTGCCGACTTTGGCGACCACCACGCCGGCGGCGGCGTTGGCCAGCATGGCCGCTTCCCGCCAGTCGGCACCGGCCCCCACGGCGGCGCTGAAGGCGGCGATGACGGTGTCACCCGCGCCGCTCACGTCGTAGACTTCGCGAGCCTCGGTGGGGATCATCCAGGGGGTGCCCTGCCCGGTCTCCGGGGAGAACAGCGCCATGCCCCGCTCGCTGCGGGTGATGAGCAGGCCCTTCAGGCCCAGGTCGGCCATGAGCTCCCGGCCCGCGACGGTGACTTCCATGTCCGAGCGGGCCGCGCGAGCCGCCAGCTCAGCGGTCTCCTTGGTGTTGGGGGTCATCAGCGTGGCCCCGCGGTAGAGCTCCCGGTGGGCGGGCTTGGGATCCACGATCCAGGGCAGGTTGCGGGCGGCGCAGAGGGCGCGCACGGAGGCCATCACGGGCGCACTCACGGCCCCCTTGGCGTAGTCCGAGATGATGAGGGCGGAGGCCTCTGCGAGGGCCCGCTCCAGGCGGTCCTTGAGGCCCAGCAGCACCGCCGGATCCGGTGGCCCGGCCTCTTCCCGATCGATGCGGAGCATCTGCTGCTGCTGGCCGATGACCCGGGTCTTGATGATGGTGGGGCGGGAGGTGTCCAGCACCAGGCCCGAGATGGAGACCCCGAGGCCTGCGAGCAGGCCCAGAACCCGGTCGCCAGCGGCGTCCTTCTGGAGGGTGCCGATGAGGAGGGGTTCGGCCCCGAGGGCCTTGAGGTTGGCGGCCACGTTGGCAGCTCCACCCAGCACCGCCTGCTCCCGGGTCACCCGGACGATGGGCACCGGTGCTTCGGGCGAGATTCTGTTCACCTCACCGAAGAGGTACTCGTCCAGCATCACATCGCCGAGGACGGCCACCTTGCAGCCCTCCATGCGGCGCAGGAGGGTCGCCGCCTGGTCCCGGTCGAGCCTCATGCCTCCACCTTCTTTGCGGAGTCCAGCAGCATCACGGGGATGCCGTCCTCGATGGGGTAGAGCAGGCCGCAGGCCGTGCAGCGTAGGCCGTCGGTCCGCTCCTCCAGGTCCCCGCCACAGGCAGGGCAGCAGAGGATCTCCAGGAGGCGTGGGTCGAGCGGCATGGGCCTAGCTTAGCGGAATTCGCAGCGGTTCCGCTCAGAGGGACATTCGTTCCAGGATCTGCTGATGCAGGTGGTCCAGGAGGGCATACCGCCGGGCATAGAGCGCCCGCTTATTGGGCTTGACGGCCTCCGGAGCCCGGCGCGGCGTCACGAGAGGGACCCTGAACCAGCCGCCCTCCACTGGGACCCCACCGAGCTCGGTCCAGAGGGCATCGAAGTCAAACCGGATGTCCCGGACAGGCACCAGGAAGCTACCCCTGCGGGCCCGGTAGACCTGAATGCCATTGCCCACCCCGTCGATTCGAGCAATCCCCAGTGCCCGGGCGAGTTCCTGCACCACCAGGAGCAGGAGGTTCTTGGGACGGAGGCCGCAGAGAGCCTTGGTGGCCAGCTTGATGGTGGCCTCGTCCCCACCCCGGCGGCCCTGGAGGCCACCGATCCGGAGGGTCCAGCCCACCTCCCGCTCCAGGGAGAAGGCCAGGCCGGAAATGGCCCCCTTCACCCCTTCCAGCTCAAGGAAGATCGAGATCTCCCCCTCCTTGCGGAACTGGGCATCGCTCCCCAGGCGAATCAGGGCCGTCTGCCCCCGATCCAGCTCCAAGCGCGCCAGGAGCAGCCCCCCGGACTGCTGCATGGCCTCCAGGAGGAACCCAGACCGCTCGACCAGAAACCGGTAGGTGTCCTTGATGACCTTGGTCCGGCGCTCCAGACCCCAGCCCACGGACATGTAGCGCGTCAGGGCCCTGAAGATGAGCCTGGGATTGGTCTGAACGAAGCCCTCCATGGCCGGCGCATCGTGAAAGGAGAACCAGGCCAGGGCGGCCTCGGGATGGACGGCAGCGGCGGTAGCCCAGCGCAGGTGCCGCTTGTAGAGGCGCATGCTCCCAACGTGGGGCTGGTAGACAAGGACGCTCCAGTCCCAGGCCGTGCGTGCCGCTTCCCAATAGACCCGAACCACGGGTTTCCCCCGATCGACAAAGGTTATTGTACCCAACAGGTATACCTCTGGGCCCTGGCAAGGCAGGGCGGGACTCAACGGCCCTGCGCTAACATGGGTCCAACCTCTAGACCGTCACCCCTTCCCGCCACCCCCCAGGCAGGGGTTCCCATGCACTTCACCTCCGAGACCGGCTTGCACCTGAGATCCCTATTGATGTCCATGGGCGCCGCCCTCCTGTTGGGGTGCGGCGGTGGGGTCAAGGGCGACACCAACAACATCGAGATCCGCGCCCTGAACATGGCCCTGGCCAACAAGGCGAGGGACCTCAACCTGATCTATCTGGACACCTACGCCATCCTGCTCACCAACGCCGGCAAGCCCCTGGTGTTCTTCTACGAGCACGATGGAGAGCACCTCTCGGAGCTGGGTTACCTGCGGTGGGCGGACGCCATCCTCGTCCCCTACATCAAGTTCAACAAGGTCACCTGCGCAGGCATGGTGGGGGACTCGATCACCCGCCGGGTGAGTGTGGTCCAGATGCAGAACCCCACCCGGGACGCCACCTGGGATGACCTGTTGGGCATCAAGACCTACAACATGGGTGTCGACGGGGAGACCTCCGGGGATGTCCTCAAGCGGCTGGACCAGCTGATCCAGCCAGACATTGACCGCTACTTCCTGATGATCGGGAACAATGACCTCCACGCCGCCATCCCCATTCCCCAGGTCATCGCGAACGTCGAGACCATCGTCCGCTACCTGAAAGATCACAGCGGGAAGCCAGTGGTGATCCAGGCCGTGATGCCCTTGAACCGCTAGCCCG
Organism: uncultured Holophagaceae bacterium; assembly: GCA_903890595.1. GTDB lineage: Bacteria > Acidobacteriota > Holophagae > Holophagales > Holophagaceae > Geothrix. The sequence continues at coordinate 32,212 of CAITBU010000238.1, forward strand.
CTTCCGAAAGCAGCCCCATGCCCCATCCGTTCCACAGGATCCTCGCCTCCTGCCTCGTCGGCGGCGGGATGCTCTCGGCTGCCGAGCCCATGACCCCGGGCCTGCACCTGTCCATCGCCGATGCGCAGGGCGACTTCCGAAACGAGATGGGCTCGAAGCATGCCCCAGGTCTAGGCCTTTCCCTGGGGATACCCCTGACCCGGACCCTGGCCGTGCGCCCCATGGTCTCCTTTCAGTCCTTCCCCACGCTCGACTACCAGTACGCCTACAAATCCAGCCGCTACTCTGACCTGGGCGCCGAGTCTGCCCGCTGGAGCGCCTGGACCATGGGTGCCGACTGCCTCTACCGGCCCGGTGGCCCAACGGGCAGGCTCTACTTCCTGGCCGGAGCCCACATGAAGGTCTGGCGGCTACACAGCTTTGGGACCTACACCACCAGCGACCGCGTGAACCCCACCCGCACCTACACGGTGAACGACGCCAGCACCAAGGATGAACCCGCCCTTGCGGCAGGCCTGGGCTGGACCTTCCTCCGTCATGTAAGTGTGGAGAGCCGCTACGTCTTTGGCAGCTACCGGGGGCTTACCTACAACACGCTGGAAGCCTCCCTGGTGCTGACCTACTAAGAGCCCCTTGAGGGCGAACTATGTATCCTGGGACACCAACCCATCCTTCCATCCCCTGCCTTCAGGTGCCCCATGGACCGTCCCTGGACCCAGCACTATGATCCCGGCGTGCCCCGGGATTTGGTCTTCGAGCCCTGCACCGTCCTGGAACTCTTTGACCGCAGCGTGACCACCTGGGGGGATCGTCCCGCCGTCACCCTCAAGGGTCGGACCCTCAGCTACCGGCAGCTGGCAGATCACGTGGACCGCTTCACCACGGCCCTGGCGGGCCTGGGGGTCGAGAAGGACACCCGGGTCGCGCTCTGGATGCCCAACCTGCCGCAGATGGTGATCGCCTTCCTGGCCACCCTCCGCCTGGGGGCCCAGGTGGTGAACACCAACCCCCTCTATGTGGAGCGGGAGCTGGAGCACCAGTTCAACGATGCCGGGGTGACCGTGGTGGTGACCCTGGACTACCTCTGGATGCATAAGCTGCGGCCCATGCTGGCGCGCACCGGGGTGCAGCAGGTGGTGGTGGCTTCCATTCCCGACTACCTGCCCTTCCCCTTGAACCTGCTGGCGCCCCTCAAGCTCCGCCGGACCGGGCACCACGCCAAGGTCCCCCGGGAGGCGGGCGTCCACAGCTTCCGCGACCTCATCACCCGGACCCCGCCCACACCACCCCGACCGAGCTTGCCCCTGGATCACCTCGCGGTGCTCCAGTACACCGGGGGCACCACGGGCCTCTCCAAGGGCGCCATGCTCTCCCACCGCAACCTCTCGGCCAATGTTCAACAGGCCGCATCCTGGTTCCCGGATGTGCGGCCCGGCCACGAGGTGCTGCTGGCCTGCCTGCCCTTCTTTCATGGCTTCGGGATGATGGTGGGGATCCTCTGGCCTCTCAGCACCGGGGCCCACATCGTGCTGGCGCCCAATCCCCGGGACATCGCCGACCTGGTGAAGTCCATCCACAAGCACCGGGTCAGCCTCTTCCCGGCCGTGCCAGCGCTCTTCCAGGCCATCACCACCTTCCCCGGCGTGCACCGCCTGGACATGTCCAGCGTGCGGGCCTGCTTCTCCGGGTCAGCGCCCCTGCCGGTGGAGGTCATGGCCCGCTTCGAGGCCATGACGGGCGGCAAGATCACCGAGGGCTTCGGCATGACCGAGACCACCACGGCCACCCACGGCAATCCCCTCCATGGCCTCCGGAAGCCCGGCTCTGTGGGGATTCCTTTCCCGGCCACCGAAGCCCGGGTGGTGGACCTGGAGACCGGGGAGCGGGACCTGGGTGTGGGCGAGGAGGGCGAGCTCATCGTTCGGGGACCCCAGATCATGGCGGGCTACTGGAACCGGCCAGAAGAGACGGCCCTCGTC
>CAITBU010000239.1 GCA_903890595.1 uncultured Holophagaceae bacterium
CCACACCCGGGCCCTTTGATAGTGCTTTGGCTTCAAGAAGAAAAGATCACCATCAAGATCCAACCTTGGCGTGACGGCGCGCAAGTTGGGATGAAAAAGCCCACCGCCAAGGCGCCAAGGACGCCAAGAGGTATCGACTCAGCCCGCATGGGTCTGCCGTAGGCGGCTTCCGGCGCAGCCGGAAGTGATCCCGGGGGCGCCGGGGTAGCGTACCAAGTAGCGCAGCCCCGGCGCCCCCGGGATACAACCCATGCAGTCAGACGAGGTACCCCCGGTAGGTACGGAGCTGATTGCCCTGCCCAAGGGGCCGTGCATTTCTTGGCGCTCTTGGCGCCTTGGCGGTGATCAGTGTCGTTCCAGCGGGATGTGCGCCCATAGCCTAGCCGCCGCCGCGCTGGAAGCCGCGATGAAAGCGGGCTAGGAAGGCCTCGACGGCCTCCGGCTCATGGCCCCGCAGGCGGATCTCCACCCGTAACCGCGGCATGGCCAGATGGCCGATGGGCAGGGGGGCCAGGGGCAGCAGGTCCAGGGTCCAGCCCTGGGTGGCGTCGCCCTGGATGATCCGCTCACCCTCCACCCGATAGTCCCGGTCCGCCACAGCCCCCGGCAGCAGCCGGAAGAAGTCCGCCCGGTCGATGGTCATATCCAGCGTGACGGTGGGTTGCATGGCGCCTCAGCCGCCCGCCACAGGGGGCCAGACGGCCAGGACCTGGCCCTCCTGGAGGACCCGGCTCGACAGCTCGGCGACCGGTACCCACACGCCATCCAGCAGCACGATGGCGCACTGGCCCGGGGGGACGCCCTGGCGCTGGAGGGCGTCCAGCAGGGTGGCACCCGGGGGCAGCTCCAGCTCCATCCAGAGCCGGGACCGGCACTCGGGAGGGAGGTGGACGCCCAGGGAGGCGAACAGCTTCAGGGTGATCTTCATCCCAGCTTCTGGGCCGCCCCAAGGTAGGCCTGCATGACCTGGGTGGGGTCCTGCATGAGGCGGGCCTTCCAGACGCCCAGCTTGACCCGGCCCTCGATGAGGCCGCGCAGGGCACCGACGTGGTTGGTGAAGCCCACACTGTTGGCCCCCACGAGCCGCTCGCCGTCGAACTGCAGGTTCAGGTAGCGCCAGTGACTGGGATCCACGACCTCAGTGGACTCGCCCCCGGGGACGCCCTCCCACAGGCCGAAGGAGGAGGACACCAGGCCCAGGGTGGTGAGCACGTTGAAGACCAGGCTGCCCTTGAAGGCGGCCGGCCGGCCCGCCATGTTGAGGGCGGCGATGCGGCCCTGTTCCACGGCATTGGGCTGGATGGCGTTGACCCCGCGCTGGCCCGTGAGGCAGTCCACGGACTCGGCCACGTCCCCGGCCGCGTACACGCCGGGCACACTGCTCTGCTGGTTGGGGTCCACCACGATGCCCTGGCGGATCTCGATGCCGCTGCCCGCGAGGAAGCCCAGGTTGGGATCCACGCCCACGGCGCTGAGGTAGAAGTCTGCGGGCAGGATGCGGCCTTCGCCCAGGTCCACCTGGAGGACGCCGTCTACGGAGGTGAGGCCCTTCGGCTGGGTGTGGGTGAGGATCTTCACGCCCTTGGCCTCGCACCAGCTGCGCAGGAGGCCGCTGGCGGTGGGGTTCATCATGCGGCGCACCATGTAGCCGCTGCGCACCAGGATGGTGAGGTCCACGCCCCGGGAGAGCAGGCCCTCCATGATGATGCAGCCCACGAAGCCGGCGCCCATCTGGACCACGCGGGCCCCGGGCTTGGCTTTTTCAAGAATGGCCCGGGCATCCGCCAGGGTCCAGCAGGCGTGCACGCCCGGCAGGTCGATGCCGGGAATCTTTTCCAGACTCGGGCGGGAGCCCGTGGCGATGAGCAGACGGTCATAGGGCAGGCTGCTGCCACTGCTCAGGGCCACCGTGCGAGCGGCGGTGTCCACGGACTGGGCTTGCGCCTTGACCAGCACAATGCGGAGGCGGTCGTAGTGGCCGGGCTCCTTGCGCAGGTGCGTCCCCGCTTCGGGGATGTCCCCCTTCAGCAGGTAGGGGATGGCCATGCGGGAGTAGGGCGCCTCCCCTTCGCCGCAGAGGATGGTGATCTCTGCGGCGGGGTCGGCCTTGCGCAGGGTCTCCGCGGCAACCACGCCCGCGGGACCGCTTCCAACGATGAGGTGGCGCATGGATCAGAGGCCGAGGCGGGTGCGGGTCGCGTCGGTGGGAACGCCATCGGCGCTCCAGCCACGGACCTGGTAGTACTCCGGCATCATGATGTCCAGGCGGGCAACCGCACCCTTCTGGGGACCGCTGTTGGCGGGCTCATTGAGGAGGCGCGGTGGCAGGGTGTCGTCCTTGCCCGTGATGCCAGCGGCCAGATTGAACTCGCGCTCCATGTTCCAGATGCGCTCGCCAATCAGGAGCAGGCGATCGTCGGACCAGTCGCCTTCGCAGGCGGCCTGAATCTGGGGCTGGATGTCCTGGAGGCCCCAGGCAAAGGTGGTGAAGAGGCAGAGACCGCTGGAGTCCACCACCGCCGTCAGGTCCTGGAAGGCCTTGAGCATGGCGGGCTTCCCTTCGGTGGCCTGGGGCTCCATCTTCACGGGGATGCCCAGCACTTCGGGGGAGACCATGTAGCCACGGAGGTGGCAGGCGCCGCGGTTGCTCGTGGCGTAGGCCAGGCCCATGCCCTGGAGGGCACGGCCATCGTAGGCCGGGAACTCCTGGCCCTTGACGCTCATGGAGAGCTCGGGGCGGCCGTACTTCGCACAGAGGCGCTTGGAGCCCTGCCCGATGGCCACACCGAACCCTTCGCCCTTGGCGGTCCACTCCGCCAGGGTCACCAGGGCCTCGGCGGAGCCCCAGGTCAGCTTGAGACCGACCTCGGCTTCCGTGAGGATGCCCAGCTCGTAGAGCTCCATGGCGGCGCCAACCGTGGCCCCGAAAGAGATGGGGTCGTAGCCGTCCTCATTGCAGAGGAAGTTGGCGTAGGTGAGGGCTTCCAGATCCTTGACGCCGTTGGCGGCGCCCAGGGCCCAGGCAGCCTCGTACTCCAGCCCGCCGGAGGCCCCGTGGTACTGTGGCTTGTCCTTGACGCTGAAGTGGCCCGGATCCATGCGGGAGATGCGGCCGCAGGCGATGGTGCAGCCGAAGCAGGCACCGTTGGTGACCAGGTTGGCCTTGCCGTCGGTCTCGCGCTTCTCGTGCATGGCCTCGCCGCCGATCGAGTTGGCAGACTCGAACTGCGTGTCCTTGTGGTTGCGGGTGGGCAGTGCGCCCAGCTCATTGATGACATTCATGAGCACCTGGGTGCCGTAGGTGGGCAGGCCCACGCCGGTCACACCGTTGCCCGCCAGCACCTTCTTGCCCGCATCCACAGCGGTGAAGAAGGCCTCGGGATTCGCAATCTGGTAGGCACTGGTCAGGGTGCCCCGCACGGCCACGGCCTTGAGGTTCTTGGAGCCCATGACGGCGCCCACGCCGGACCGTCCGGCCGCCCGGTGCAGGTCGTTGACGATGCCGGCAAAGAGCACCTTGTTCTCCCCGGCGCGGCCGATGGAGGCCACGCGGATCTGGGGATCCTGGTGCTGCTTCTTGATGACTTCCTCGGTCTCCCAGACGGTCTTGCCCCACAGGTGCGCGGCGTCCACCAGCTCGGCAGTGCCGTCATTGATGAGGAGGTAGACCGGCTTGGGGGAGGTGCCCTCGAAGATGACCATGTCCCAGCCTGCGAACTTCAGCTCGGCGCCGAAGAAGCCGCCGGAGTTGGAGCAGGCGATGGCATTGGTGAGGGGGCCCTTGGTGACAACGGAGTAGCGCCCGCCCGTGGCCGCCATGGTGCCCGTGAGGGGGCCGGTGACGAAGATGAGCTTGTTGCCGTCAGCCAGGGGGTCAACCTTGGGGTCGATCTCGTTCACCAGGTACTTGGTGGCGAGGCCGCGCTGGCCCAGGTAGTCCTTGGCCCAGTCCATGTTGAGGGGCTCGGCGACGCAGGTGCCGGCCGTGAGGTTCACGCGGAGAACTTGCTTGGTCCATGCCATGGGATTCTCCTCACACCGTCGCAGGGTTGGTGTCGGTCTTGCCGGCCCACTGGCGCATCTTGTCCAGCCCGGTCCAGTCGGCGTCCACATAGGTGATGGCACCCGTGGGGCAGGCCTTCTCGCAGGCGGGGCCGGAAGCGCCGACGCAGAGGTCGCACTTCTGCACCTTGCCGGTATCGCTGACGTAGTTGATGGTGCCGAAGGGGCAGGCGATGGTGCACACCTTGCAGCCCACGCAGGAGGGCTCCAGCACCACCTTGGCGCCCGTGACCGGGTCGAGGCGGATGGCGTCCGTGGGACAGGCCATCATGCACCAGGCCTCGTCGCACTGGGTGCAGGTGTAGGGCACGAAGCGGCCCGGCTCATGGAAGGTGAACACCTTGATCCGGGACTTCGCGATGGTGAAGCTCCGGTGGTTCTCCCAGGCGCACGCCATCTCGCACTGGAGACAGCCTGTGCACTTGTTGGGATCGAGGTGGAGGGATTTCTGCATGAGGGGCCTCCTGAGGGTGGGACGGGAACGGAGTGGATGGCGATGATCATAAAACGAATAACGCTCCCCACACCGACCCTTTTTTCGGCCGCCCTCTCCTGGCAAATAGCATATCTTAACTAACCTATTTGTTATTGTTTGCGTTTATTGTAGAGATTGATTCTCAATACTTTTACCAGTCATTAGCCGGACTGCACTGAAAAGGCTCACCACGAAGAACACGAAGGCGCCCTGCCCCACCCCGGGCATCCCCAAGGGGGCGGCGGCTGCGACCGGGGGGCCCTGGCCCGGAGGCCCTGTCGGCGCGGGCCGTCCCTTCCTGGTCCTTTCGGGCAGTTCTTCGTGTCCTTAGTGGAGCTCTTTGCAGGTCATGTTAAGACCCCTGCCGGGACTTCAGGCTCACGGTCGTGCCGCCGGCGCCCAGGAGCAGCATGATGACGGCCTGCACCATGGTCTTGTAGGACACCACGGCCCCGCCCCAGAGGGCCGAGCGCAGGAACAGGAGCCCAGCCACCAGCAGCAGCACGTAGATCCCCAGCATGATCTTCCGGGCCTTCTCGTTGGTTGCCGGGGTGTCGGCGGAGAAGACCCGGTCATAGAAGACCAGACCGATGGCAGCGACGACATTGAGGGCGACAAAGATCAGCCAGAAGTTGCGGGCCGCCGCCGCAGCACCGGGCAGGCCCACCATGGGCTTGAGCATGGAGCCGTAGAGCATGCCGCCCAGGCTGGAGCCGATGAGGCTGCCGATGACGCCATAGAGAAAGGCGTAGCCCATGTAGACGGCCTTCTTGTCCGCCGGTGCCACCAGGCCCACGTAGCTGTAGTACTTGGGGTGGGCGGTCATCTCCCCGATGGAGAAGACCGAGATACCCAGGATGAACACCCACACGTTGGTGGAGGCGGCAAGGCACAGGAAGCCCAGGGTCCCAATGACGATGCCCGTCACCATGGTGGGCAGGGGCCGGATGTTCTTCACGAGCCGGCTCACCACCACCTGCAGCAGGATGATGGTCCCGCCGTTGATGACCGTCACGTGCTCGGCGTCAAACTTGAGGGGGATGCCGATGCCCGCAAAGAGGCGGTTCACGGGAGCGGCGTCCACGAAGTCCCGCAGGTACCAGAGCACGGAGCCGAAGTTCTGGAAGTAGAGGATCCAGAAGCCGGAGTACACCACGATCATGAGCATGAAGCGGGCGTCCCCCAGCACCATGGCCGCGCTGTGGGCCACTTCCCGGAGGCTCTTGGTGTTCGCAGGCTTCGGCGGATCCTTGAAGAGAAACAGGGTCGGCAGCAGCATGGCCGCACAGTAGAGCGACGACGCAATGAAGACGTAGCGCCAGGAGAAGCCCTTGAGGATGCTCACCGCCAGCGGGGCCAGGAAGGCGCCGATGTTGATCATCCAGTAGTAGATGCCGAAGCCGAAGCCGGAGTTCTCCTCGGTGGTGGTGCGGGCCAGGGTGCCGCTGATGATGGGCTTGAAGAGGCCCGCACCGGTGGCCATGAGCAGGAGGGCGGCGAAGACCGCACCGTAGCCCGTGACGTTGCCGGCGACGAAGTAGCCGGCCGACAGGATGCAGAAGGAGAAGATGAGCATGCGCCGGTAGCCGTAGCGGTCCGCCAGAGCACCACCGGCGATGGGGATGACGTAGGTGAAGGCGTAGATGAGGCTCTGCAGGAAGCCCACGGACTGCTCCGTGAACCCCAGGCCCCCAGCACTCACCTTGTCCGTGAGGTAGACCGCCAGCACGGAGTTGAGGCCGTAGTAGGCAGCCCGCTCGAAGAGCTCCATGACGTTGGCCACCCAGAACACCCGGGGGAAGGTACGGAGGAGGCTGGCGGGCTTCGGATTGGACATCCGCCGAGTATAGCGGCGCCGTCCCCTTGGCGGCGGCGCGGATGGCGGCACGAAGCGCCACCCGTTGTTCTTGGTGCTTTGGTGCCTTGGTGGCAGAGTTGTTTTTCCTCTATTCATTGCGAATAGACCTGAGAGGCCCCCCTTTGAAGACCATCTCCCTCCGCGTCGATGTGGACACCCTGGAAGGCTCGCTGGCGGGCATCCCGACCCTGCTGCGTCTCCTGGACAAGCACCACATGCGGGCCAGCTTCTACTTCAGCTTCGGGCCTGACAACAGCGGCAAGGCCATCCGGCGGATCTTCCGCAAGGGCTTCCTGGCCAAGATGCGCCGCACCAACGGGGTCAAGCTCTACGGCCTGAAGACCATGCTGTATGGCGTGCTGCTGCCAGCCCCCATCATCTGGCAGCGCGCCGCCGCGGAGATGCGCAGCGCCCAGGCGGCGGGCCACGAGGTGGGCATCCACGGCTGGGACCACGTGCAGTACCACGACCTGCTGGACCGCAAGTCCCGCCAGTGGCTGGCGGACTGGTACGCCCAGGCCCACGAGGCCTTCGGCACCGTGTTCGGGGGCAAGCCCCTGGGCGCCGTGAGCCCCGCCTGGCGCTGCAACGACACCACCCTGGAGCTGCAGGACGCCTACGACCTGGCCTATGCCGGGGACTGCCGAGGCCTGGCCCCCTTCTACCCCATCGTGCAGGGGCGCACCCTACGGACCCTCCAGATCCCCACCACCCTGCCCACCCTGGACGAGCTGCTGGGCCTGGACGGCCGCACCCCCGACCAGGTCAACCGCGAGGTCTGGGACCTGGTGCGGGAGGACGCCCTCAACGTCTACGCCCTCCACACCGAGGTCGAGGGCGGCGCCCTCTTCGCGACCTTCGACGCCTTCCTGGCCGGCCTGAACGACCGGGGCGTCGTGGCCCGCACCCACGAGGACTGGCTCCCCGAGCTGCTGGCCCAAAAGCCCCCCGCCAAGGTGATCACCAGAAGGGAAATCCCCGGCCGAGCCGGCTGGGTGAGCTGGGAGGCCTGACCTCCTTTTGCGCGTAGCGCATATAAAAATCGTGGCCCAAAAGGGCCACGATTTTTACGTGTACAAAGCTAAAGGCTACGCGTGCTGTTTCAACTTGTCCTTGCCGCCGAACCACTGGTCCCAGTACACCACCACAGGGCTGGCGATGTAGATGGATGAGTAGGTGCCGGTGATGACGCCGATGACCAGCGGGAAGGCCAGGTCCTTGAGGGCCGGGCCGCCGAAGAGCCAGAGGCAGACGGACACGAACAGCACAGACAGGGAGGTGAGGATCGTCCGGCCCAGGGTCTGGTTAATGGAGTCGTTGACCAGCTTGGTGATGGACGACCGGCGGTACTCGGGCCGGTGGCTGTTCTCGCGGATTCGGTCGAAGACCACGATGGTGTCGGCCATGGAGTAGCCCATGAGGGTGAGGAAGCTCGCGACCACGGGCACATTGAACTCGTAGCCGAAGGCGGCGAACAGCCCGAGGGCCATGAGGATGTCGTGGATGAGGGCCACGATGCCGCCCACGGCGAAGCTGGCGGTGAAGCGGAAGATCACATAGATCAGGATGGCCAGCATGGCGAAGCCAACAGCGGTGAGGGTCTTGCTCGTCCACTCGCCGGAGATGCTGGGGCTGAAGCTCTCGTCCTTGAGGATGCCCACGGCGCCCAGGCGGTAGTTCTGGCGCACGGCCTCCTTCACGGCCGGTGGCACGTCCTTCGGAATGTCCTCGAAGCTCTGGTAGAGGCCCGAGGGGAGGCGGTCCCGGCCCGAGATGACCTTCTCCGCCAGGGGTGCGTAGGCCGTCGTGACGGCCTGAACATCGCCCGGCAGGGCCAGGGGGTTGCCCTTGGCCAGCAGGTCGGCGAGGTTCTTGGACCCTTCCAGGTTGAGGGTGGGGAGCGGACTGCCGGCGGCCTCGGGATCCATCTGCTTGAACATGGCCCGGAGGGCGTTGGCCTGGATGGTGCTGTCCTTCTGGTCCCCGTCCTTCTTGGCCTTGACCTTGACGGAGAAGTCCCGGACGGTCTTGTCAGCGTTCTCATAGGCCACCACGGTGGCATCCGGATACCCGCTCTTGGCCAGGGTGGCTCGGATGGTCTCGGGCTCCATGGCGCCGCGGAAGCGCACGGTCATGTCGTTACCACCCACGAACTGCATGCCGAGGTGGATGCGCTTGTTGTGGGTGAGGTTCCAGGGCTGCACATAGAGGAAGCACAGGACAATGAGGCCCCAGGTGACGGCCAGGGCCGTGCCCTTGTACTTCATGAAGTCGTAGGAGGAACCCTTGAAGAAGGTGTGGGTGCCCACGGAGAGCACCTTGGTGCCCGGTTGGCGCTCCAGAATCCAGTCATAGATGAAGCGGCTGATGTAGATGCTGGTGAACAGCGAGGCCACGACGCCCACCGTCAGGGTCACGGCGAAGCCCTTGACGGGGCCCGTGCCGAAGATGAAGAGCAGCAGGGCCGCGAAGAGCTGGGTCACGTGGCTGTCCACGATGGTCCAGAACACCCGGTTGAAGCCCGCATCGATGGCCCCGGACACACTCTTGCCCAGGCCCAGCTCCTCCTTGATGCGCTCAAAGATGAGGATGTTGGCGTCCACGGCAATGCCCAAGGTGAGCACGAAGCCCGCGATGCCCGGCAGGGTCAGGGTCGCCCGGAAGGAGCCCAGCAGGCCCATCATCACGATGATGTTCACCGTGAGGGCGACGATCGCGTTGGCACCGGACCAGTGGTAGAAGAACACCATGAAGGCGATGATCGTGACGAAGCCCACCACGGCGGCGCGCACGCCGGCATGGATGGAGTCGCGGCCCAGGCCGGGGCCCACGACGCGCTCTTCCAGGAACTTCATGGGGGCCCGGAGGGCGCCGCTGCGCAGCTGACTGGCCAGGTCGTCGGCTTCCTGCGCGGAGAAGCTGCCGCTGATGCGCACGGCTCCGCCGATGATCTTTTCCTTGGCCGTCAGCTCGGTGACGATCTTGCCGTCCAGCACGATGGCGATGTAGCGGCTCTCCTCGGAGGCCGTCCCCGTCAGGCGGGCGAAGTCGTCGTCACCCTTCTTGTTGAGGGTGAAGTTGACCTCGTTGGCCTCGGTCTGGGAGTTGGAGGCTCGGTGCGCATCGATGATGTCGGCACCGTCCACGGCCACGCGGCTCTCAAGAAGGACCCACTTGGCGATCTTCTCCTCGCCGGGCTTGGCCTTGACCACGGGCTGACCGGCACGGCGGGACTGGCGCTCGCTCTCGATCTCCGGGAGCAACTCGAACTCCTGGGGGATGCCGCCCTTGTAGGCCTCCTGGGCCGCTTCCCGGCTGGGGAAGTAGGGCTGGGGCACCTTGGCCACCAGGCGCTGCTCGAGGCGGCCGGGGGTGGAGAGCAGGGACTTGATGCGCTCGCGATCGCCCTCTTCGATGCCGGGGATCTCCACCACGATGCGGTTGCCTTCGGCCCCGCTGGTGGTGATCTCGGGCTCGAGCACGTTGGCGGGGTCGATGTCGCGGATGCGCTTCTCGATGACCTCCAGGGCGCGCTTGTTGGCATCGTCCTTCAGCTGCTTCTGGTAGTCGGACTTCTGCGTCAGGCGGAAGACATCGCCCTCAATGGCGACGGCATAGCCCGGGAAGAAGTCCTTGGCGACCTTCTCAACGGTGGCCTTCTGGTCGGCACCGACGCCATCCACCCGCAGGACCTGACCGTCCACCCGGACCGTGGCACCCGGCAGGTTCTTCTCCCGGAGGCGGGCCACCATGCGGTCTTTGCTATCCCGCAGGTCGGCCACCAGGGCCTCCTGGCCCTGGACCTCCAGCTCGAAGTGGACGCCGCCCCGAAGATCCAGGCCCAGCTTGACCTTGGAGAGGGGGGTAAAGAAGTAGCCACAGCCAACAAGAATGGCCAGGACGATGCTGAGGCGCCAGAGGCTCCGCTTGGTCACGGGGCACTCCTTACAGGAAGCGGGCCGGAGACTCCGGCCCGGGAGGTAGGGAAGATCAGCTCTGCTGGGTTTCGGGTTCAGAGGCGAGGGACGCCACTGCGGCGCGCCGGGCCTTGACCACAGATCCGCCAAGCTTGAGCCAGATGTGTTTGTCCTCGACACGGTCGATGGTGGCGAAGAGGCCCGAGCTGAGGACCACTTCGTCGCCGGCCTTCAGCTTGGAGAGCCGGTCTGCCATTTCCTTGCGGGCCTTGCTCTGGGGCCGGATGAGGAGGAAGTAGAACATCAGCGCCATGCCGCCGATGAACACGAACTGGGTCCAGCCCGGAGGGCCGCCTGCGGCGGGGGCCGCCTGGAAGAGTGCGAAGGTCATTTAGGGCTCCTCGGTCAACCACCCTATGCGCTTGGACTGGGCAAAAGCCGGAAACCTGTTCTCCAGCAGAGCCTGCCTTGCGGCGCGGGTGAGCCCCACAGTGTAACTCAGGTTGTGGATCGTGTTGAGGGTGAAGCCCAGGAGCTCCCCACAGCGCAGCAGGTGGTGCAGGTAGGCCCGGCTGAAGGTCCGGCAGGTGTAGCAGCCGCAGTCCGGGTCCAGGGGCAGGTCGGCCTCCCGGTGTCTGGCATTCTTCAGGTTGAGCCTGCCCCGGCTGGTGAGGATGCGACCGTGGCGGGCCTCCCGACTCGGCAGAACGCAGTCGAAGAGGTCCACCCCGTGCTCAATCCCGAAGAGCAGGTCCTCCGGCGTGCCCACTCCCATCAGGTAGCGGGGCCGGTCCTCCGGCAGCTCCCGGGTGAACTCCGCCAGAACGGCATTCATCTCGGCCTTGGGCTCACCCACGCTGAGGCCCCCCACGGCGAAGCCTTGGAAAGGGGTGTGGGCATCCTGTTCCAGGGCCTCCGCCAGGTGCCGACGCCGCAGGTCCAGGTGGGTGCCCCCCTGGTTGATGGCAAAGAGGCCCTGGTGGGCCTGGAGGGGTACGGCCCGGCTCCGGGCCAGCCAGCGGGTGGTACGGGCCATGCTGATCTCCAGCTTGGGGCGCTCCAGCTGACCGGGGGGGCACTCGTCCAGGGCCATGCAGATGTCCGAGCCCAGGTTCCGCTGGATCTCCAGGCTGCGTTCCGGGGATAGGAACTGGGGGCTGCCGTCGATGTGGCTCTGGAAGGTCACCCCCTCCTCGGTCATCTTCCGCATAGAGGCCAGGGAGAACACCTGGAAGCCCCCGGAGTCGGTGAGGATGGGACCCTCCCAGCCCATGAAGCGGTGGAGGCCCCCCAGGCGGGCCATCAGCTCGTCCCCCGGGCGCAGGCCCAGGTGGTAGGTGTTCCCCAGGATCACCTGGGGGGCGATCTCTCGCAGCTGGGCCGGGCTGATGCCCTTCACGGTGCCCTGGGTACCCACGGGCATGAAGGCCGGGGTCAGCACCTCGCCCCGGGCCGTGGTGAAGCGGCCGGCCCGGGCGGGTCCAGCCTCAGCCCCCGTTTCGGCCCGGTACCGGAACAGCGGGTTGACATTCTGTAACATCATGGTTGCCTGTCTCTTTTCATGAATTTTTTGGGTTCAGAGGCACTGTCGCCCAAGGGATTGTTACCCGCTTCAGGAAAATTCCGTGGAATAGAGCAACACTGGAGGGTGGGGTCCGGTGACAACGCTTGACCTGCCGCCAACCCTTTGCCATCTTAGCCGCTGGGCTTGTCCCAGAGTCCGTTCCCGCCCGCAGTTCCGGACCGGGCTTCACGCCGGTTCCATTCGCTGTTTTTTCCCTCTGGATCTTTCAAGGGAGTCGCATGAGCAAAGATCCCCAAAAATCTGTTCCCGCCCAACCGGCGCTTCCCGCCGAGTCCCTGGAAGACGCCGTCTATAAGTCGTCTCTGGTGGCGGGGAACCAGGCCATCCAGCGGGGCAACCCGATGGTCACCATCCCCACCACCCTGGCCATGTACCTGCTCTTCGGGTGGACGGCCTTCCAGCTGGCCAAGCAGTCCCAGGTGGTGAAGGACAAGTTGAAGACTGTCGGCATTGACCTGGCAGAGCAGGTGGACGTGGCGCCTCCGCCGCCCCCGCCCCCGCCTCCGCCACCGCCGCCGCCACCGCCCCCGCCCATGGCCTCCACGGCCAAGGCGGACACGACCCCCATCGACCCGCGCCAGGAGATCGTCCCTGAGCAGGCTCCGAAAGAGCTCCCGAAGCAGGATCATTCCCTGGGTGGTGTGCCCGGTGGCGTGCCTGGTGGTGTGCCCGGCGGCGTCATCGGCGGCGTGGTTGGCGGCGTCATCGGTGGCCAGGCCGGCGGCGTCGGCCGCGTGGTCGACTTCGACTTCAGCCAGGTCAAGATCAAGTACCAGCCCCCTCCCCCGCCCTATCCCCCCCTCGCCAAGATCGCCAAGATCCAGGGCACCGTGGTGGTGGAAATCGTCATCGGGCCGGACGGCGTTCCCTCCGATGCCATTGCCAAGGAAGGCCCACCGCAGCTGCGCGAATATGCCGCCAACTGGGCCAAGACCTGGCGCTTCGAGCCGGCCATGATGAACGGCCAGCCCCAGTACGCCCGGTTCAAGCTCACGATGCCCTTCAAACTGAAATAGCGCCCCCCATCCGAACCAGCCACCTTTTCAACCTCGAGGAACCCCATGAACCTTCTCGCTTCCCCCTTCCTTTTCGCCCTTGCCGAGGGCGGCACCGACAGCTTCTCCGCCGCGGAGATCTGGCGCTCGGCCTCCCTGCCCAACAAGGGCATCATCTTCATTCTCTTCTTCCTCCTGGGCTACCAGATCTACGTGGCCGTCGAGCGCTTCGTCACCTACTCCCAGAGCAAGCAGGCCTCCGACAAGTTCCTCAAGCTGTTCATGGACACCCTCCGCCGTGGTGACTTTGAGGCCGCCAAGCGCGCCGCCACGACCCACAACAAGAGCCACATCGCCCTGGTGCTCAAGCACGGCCTGGACATCTTCCAGTACGAGAAGCAGCTCAAGGCCATGAACCCCAACCATGACTCCATCCAGCCCGTGGAGCGCGCCATCCAGCGCGGCACCGCCGAGGTCCTTGAGCTCCTCAAGAAGGGCATGAGCGGCCTGGCCACCATCGGCGCGCTGGCCCCCTTCATCGGCCTGCTCGGCACCGTCATCGGCATCATCAAGGTCTTCTCCGACCTGAAGACCAAGGGTGCGGGCGACATCAACGCGCTGGCCGGCTCCATCGGTGAGGCCCTGGCCACCACCGCCCTCGGCCTCGTGGTCGCCATCCCCGCCGTGTGGATCTACAACCTGCTGACCAACAAGCAGGACGTGGTGGTCACCAACATCAACAACGCGGCCTCCCAGATGATCGACGAGTTCATCCGCCGCGAAAGCCAGAACTAAGCCGAATCCCACCCCGTCCCGGGCGCGCAAGCTCCCGGGTCATTCAAAGGAGAACACACCATGGATACAGGTGGTTCCAAGGGTGGAATGAAGGCCGACATCAACGTCACGCCGCTGGTGGACATCGTGCTGGTGCTGCTGATCATCTTCATCGTGATCACACCCGCCGTGAACAACGCCGTGAAGCTGCCGCTGGCCAAGCATGCCCCGAAGGTCGAGCAGCAGCAGGATGCCGGTCAGAAGTACCTGACCCTGATGCTGACTTCCAAGCGCAACGACAAGTACGAGGTCACCGGCCCCGGTGCCGTCCTGATCGATGACAAGGACGCGAAGGACATGCGCTTCTTTATCAACGACGAAGGCCAGCGCCAGCAGCTGGAGGACTTCATCAACCGGAATGTCTCCCAGCTGAACGACAAGCGGGTGTTCATCAAGGCCGATGCCGACCTCCCCTTCAAGTACATCAATGAGCTCTTCCAGGTCTGCCGCAAGGGGGGCGCTGATGAGGCGTCCATCGTCACCAGCGAAGACAAGGGCGAGAAGAAGGAAGGGGGCAACTGATGGATGCCGGTGGCGCCAGAGGTAAACAGAAATCAGATATCAATGTCACCCCGCTGATCGACATCGTGTTGGTGCTCCTCATCGTCTTCATCGTGATGGTGCCGGGTCTCAGCAAGGCCATGAAGGTCGTGGTGCCCCAGGTCGTTCAGACCGCCACGCCGCCCAAGCCCGATCCCAACAACATCCTGATCCAGCTGGACCAGGACGGCTCCATGACCCTGCAGCAGGACAAGATCGACGCTCAGGGGCTCAAGGACCGGTTATCCGATGCCGTACTGCTGCAGCCCCTCAACTACCGGAAGGTCTTCCTGAAGGTCGACGAGGACGTGAAGTTCCAGGCCATGGTGGATGTGCTTGATGCCATCCGCTTCGCCTCAGACTCTGCGAAGAAGAAGTCACTGGAGCAGCTCGACAAGTTCCAGGGCCAGGACGGCGGTGATGTGAAGGTGGCCGTTTCCCTCAAGAAGCGACCCGCTCCCGTCAGCTGATCCACAGCCGACAGAAATTTCTTCATAAAAAAGTCAGGACCCCCAGCGGGGTCCTGACTTTTTTATGTCTAAAAGACTGCGGAGATGGGTGTCCAGAGACCCTTCGCCAAGTGTCCTGTCCGAAAAACTTTAGTGACAAAAAATTGGACAAACCTTGGCAGAATTCGATGCCCACGGACAGGGTTTTCTCGGCAATTTGTGCTCGAGGGACCTAAGGCATCAAGCGTATTTTCACGGCCGATTATTCCTCTTCAAATGGCGTTGAAGGCTTCCAGCCTTTGGACTTCAGGATGAGCTGCTCGATCCCAAAGTCCCCATGCGGGCCCGGTCCCAAAGCTTCATTCCGGTGCCCCTCGCCACGGAGGATTACATGTCTCAGGCCCAGCATCAGTCCCGGACCCACGCCACCCCGCAGGTGGCCCTCTGCACCCTCTTTGCCCTCTCCCTTGTCGCCGCCCCCGCCGCCGCCCGCCCCCCCCAGGAAGGTCAGCGCATTGCCGCCGCCGCCGAGCGCCTCGCCGCCAACCGCACCCAGCTGGGACTGGACCAGGACCACAGTTTCCAACTGCGCGACGCCCACTCTGATCCCCTGGGCCAGACCCACGGCCGCTTCGTCCAGCGCTACAAGGGCGTCCGGGTGTGGGGCGGCGACGCCATCACCCACATGGACAGCGAGGGTAGCGAGCTGCCGCTCACCGATGCCCTGCACCGGAACATCCAGCTGAACGTGACCCCTGCCATGGCCGAGGGTGAGGCCCTGGCCGTGGTGCAGCAGGACCTGGCCGCCCAGGGCCCCTTTGCCCTGGCACCCACCGCCGAGCTGGTGGTCTACCCCCAGACCACCCCCGTGCTTCGCCACTCCCTCCGGGCCTCCCTCGATGACGCCTTCGACGCCACCGCCCTGACCCGCGAGCTGGTGCGCCACACGCTGGCCTACCACATCCACACCGAGCTGGAGAACGACCTGGATGGCATCCGCCACACCGACTACCTCGTGGATGCCCACACCGGCGCCATCCTGAGCAAGTGGGACACGCTGCACACCACTGCCACCACCGCCACGGGCAAGAGCCAGTACTCGGGCGTGGTCACCCTCAACACCAACAGCACCGCCGCCGGCTTTGAGCTGCGGGACCTGACCCGGGGCAACGGCGGCAACTACGTCACCAACATGAACCATGCTGCGACCAGTGTCGCCAGCGCGGGCACGGTCTACACCAGCACAGCCGCGACCTGGGGCGATGGCCTCAACTATGTCGAGACTGCCTCCACCACCACCGCCAATGGCCAGACCGCTGCCGTGGACGCCATGTACGGCATGGCCAAGTCCTGGGACTTCTTCAAGCTGGTCTTTGGCCGCAACGGCATCGACGGCACCGGGAAGGCCACCTACAGCCGGGTGCACATCGGCAGTGGCTACGACAACGCCTTCTGGTCCGACAGCTGCTTCTGCATGACCTACGGCGATGGCTCGGGCTTCAACACCCTCACCGCCCTGGATGTGGCTGGCCACGAGCTGAGCCATGGCGTCTGCTCCCGCACCGCCAACCTCACCTACGCTGGCGAGTCTGGCGGCCTCAACGAAGCCAACTCCGACATCTTCGGCACCCTCATCGAGTTCTACGCCCGGGGCGGCTCCGGCGCCACCATCGGCAACACCGGTGGCAACTGGACCATCGGCGAGCAGCTCTCCAGCACCCCCCTGCGCTACCTGTACAAGCCCAGCCTCGACGGTCGCAGCCCGGATGCCTGGTCCGCCAGCCTCGGCACGCTGGATGTGCACTACTCCAGCGGCCCCATGAACCGCGCCTTCTACTTCCTGAGCCAGGGCGCCACCACCACCGGTGCCACCAGCAGCAGCTACCTGCCCACGGGCATGGCTGGCCTCGGCAACGACAAGGCCGCCGCCATCTGGTTCCGCGCCCTCACCACCTACCTCACCTCCTGCTCCAACTACGCCTCGGCCCGCACGGCGGCCATCGCTGCCGCCAAGGACCTCTACAAGGCCGGGAGCCTCGAAGAGCAGGCCGTGTGGAATGCCTTCCACGGCATCAATGTCGGCGCTTCCTGGGTCGTCCCTGATGCCATCGCTCCCGTGGCCACCGCCGCCGTGACCGGGACCATGGGCACCATCAGCCTCGCCGCCACCGCCACCGACAACATCGCGGTCACCCGGGTCGACTTCTACGTGGACGGCAGCCTCAAAGGCAGCGCCACCGGCACCCCCTACACCCTGAGCCTGGACTCCAAGACCCTCAGCAACGCCGCCCACAGCTTGGTGGTGAAGGCCTACGACGCCGCCGGCAACAGCGGCACCTCCGCTGCCAAGGGCTTCACGATCAGCAATCCAGTTCCCGATACCACCGCCCCCAAGGCCTCTGCCTGCGTGACCGGCACGGCGGCTACCCTCACCCTCACCGCCACCGCCACCGACAATGTCGCTGTCACCCGGGTCGAGTACTACGTCGATGGCAGCCTCAAGGGCACCACCACTGCCGCCCCCCACGCCCTGGCCCTGGACTCCAAGACCCTCAGCAACGCCACTCACAGCCTGGTGGTGAAGGCCTACGACGCCGCCGGCAACAGCGGCACCTCCGCCACCGTCGCCTTCACCGTCTACAACGCGAATGTGGTGAGCATCCTCAACGAGGTCGAGAGCAACAACACCACCGGCACCGCCAACACCGTGGCCGATACCATCACGAAGATCTCCGGCAGAATCAGCAGCGCCTCCGACCAGGACTTCTTCAAGATCACCGTGGGCGCCGGCCGCACCCTGACCGTGGCCATGACCGGCCCCGCCAAGGACTACGACCTTTACCTGCTCAGCAGCACCGGCTCCACCCTGAAGTACAGCAGCTCCTTCGGCTGCACCGAGACCGTCACCTATACCAACACCGCCAGCAGCAGCGCCGTCTTCTACATCAAGGTCCTCGGCTACAGCCGGGCCTTCGACGCCAACAACGCCTACACCCTGACCGTCACCCGCTAGCTGGTCGCGCCATTCCAGAAGGGCCCTGCGGGGCCCTTCTTTTTGCCAGCTTCCCGGACATTCAAGAAGCACCACTAAGACCCCATGCCGGCGTGTCGGCGCCAGGGTTGAGATGAAAAGGCCACCGCCAAGACGCCAAGGACGCCAAGAGCGGTGATCAGTTCCGTTCTGGCGTGTCGAATTTTCAGGGGAGGCCTGCTTGTGGGCAGGAACGCCTCAGCGCCGGTGCCCCATGGCCGTGGCGTAGACCACTCCGGCCACGGTCACCAGCACCCCCGCCAGCCCGGCAGCGGTGGCCCGCTCGCCCAGCAGGGGTACCGCCAGCAGGTACTGGACGATGGGGAGCAGCTGCAGCCAGGCGGCGGCCTCGGGGATGGAGAGGGCACCGTAGGCCTGAGCCATGAGGATCTGCCCCCCAAAGGCCAGCAAGCTCATGAGGATGGCCAGGGCCCAGGGCAGCAGGCCGCCGGGCCAGGCAGACAGGGCGAAGGGCAGGACCACCGGCAGGCCCGCCAGACAGAAAAAGAAGAATATCGTGGCGGCGTTGTCCGTGTGGCGCACTGCCCGGATGGCGTTGGCGCTGGTGGCAGCGAACAGCGCAGCTCCCAGGGCGGCCCACTGGCCCGGCCCGAAGCCGAAGCCGGCATGGCCCTGCCCCAGCACCAGGCCCACCCCCAGGGAGGCCGCCAGGATGGCCAGCCAGAGGTGGATGGTGGGGCGCTCCTTGAAGAAGAACAGCGACATCACCGTGGCGAGCACCGGAAACATGTTGTAGAGGATGCCGGCCTCCCCGGCGGGAATCCGAGCCAGGGCGTAGAAGTACAGCACCACCACGGCGCCGCCAGACAGACCGCGCGCCACCAGCAGCCGGTGGTTGGTGGGGCGGTAGAGCCCGGGAATGGCCGCAAAGGCCCCCAGGCTGACCGCAGCACCCACGGTGAAGCGAAGCACCGCCAGGTGGCCCGGCGTGAAGCCCATGGCCGGTTGCGTGAGCTTACGGGCCAGGATGGCCATGAGCCCAAAACAGAACGCCGACCCCACCAGCATCAGGCGAGCCGCCAAGCGGCTGCGGGAGTGGGCGGAAGCAAGGGGCATCCCCGCATCCTAGGGCGGAGCCAGAAGAGGACAAAGGAAAAGCTGCAGAAGACCGAGGCAGGCAGAAGGATGGATGGCAAAGAGATACAACAGAAACGGAGCACCACAATATTTCAATTTGTCTCGCGTATCGGCGCAGCCGATACCGAGAAGACACGAACCGGAATCCGTGAGGTCAGGACTCCGGATCTAGGCTCAAGACACGCCATGTCATCAGTAATAATCTCCAGGCTCGGCCACCAGGATTCACAGCACCTGTGAAAACGCCATTCACCCCAGGCCAAGGCTTTTGATGGAATTTCGGAGCGTACCCTGGCCGAAGGGTTTGGCGAGCAGGGTAACCCCAGGATGAGCCGAGGCCAGGGTCAGCGCGGTCTGGTCGATTCGACCCGTGGCGAGCAGGACGGGCACCTTTGGGCGCAAGGCACGCAGGTGCGGCAGGGTGCCAGCCCCCCCCAGCCCGGGCATGTTCATGTCCAGGATGATCAGGTCCACCAGGAGTCCCGCCTCCAGCTTCGCCAGGGCCTCCTCGCCGCTGGATACCGTCATGACCCCGTGACCAAGGGCCTCCAGGACCATCTGAATGGAGCTCTGGATCAGTTCGTCGTCGTCCACCAGCAGGACACTGAGGCTGGTCCCACTGGTTTCCAGCGGTGCGGGCGCAACCTCCTCCGGTACGGTCTGCTTTGAGGCCCTCTCGCAGGCGAGGAAGCGCAGGAGCACCCGGGTTCCGTGGCCTGGCTCGCTGTCGAGCTGGATCTGGCCCCGGTGCGCCAGGACTGTGCTGTGGACGATCGAGAGTCCCAGGCCCGTTCCCTTGCCCTGCTCCTTGGTGGTGAAGAAGGGCTCCATGGCCTTCGCCAGGACCTCCGCAGGCATGCCGCAGCCGGTGTCCTCCACCAAGAGCTCGATCCACTGCTCATCTGCGTTGCGGGTCCGGAACCTGAGCCTGCCCTTGTCGGGCATGGCATCCAGGGCGTTGAGGGCGAGGTTCAGCAGCAGGTGGGCCAGGGCGCTGGCATCCCCGCGCATGGGGTGCAGATCTGCGGCCAGGTCCATCTCGAGCCGGATCCGGGTCTCGGTGGTGCGCTCCAGGAGCATCACCTGGTCCTGAACCAGCGTGTTCAGGTCCACTTCCTTGTCTTCCGCCAGGCTCTGGCGGGCGAAGCCCAGCAGCCTCCGGATCATGCTCCCGCCTCGCTCACAGGCCCTGGTGATGAGCTCGAAGGCCCGGTAGGCGGAACTGCCGGGGTCCTGGATCTCCACATGGACCGAGGCCAGCCCGAGGATGGCCCCCAGTACATTGTTCATGTCGTGGGCCACGCCGCTGGCCAGGGCACCCAGGCCCTGCATCTTCTGGAGCTGGTTCAGCTGGGCCTCCTGGTGCTGACGCTCGGTGATGTCAGTGATAAAGCCGTGCCACAGCACGGACCCGTCCTCCTCTCGCTGAGGATGGGCATTCCCCGAGAGGGTCCGGATGGTTCCGTCCTCGAAGCGGACCCGGTACTTGCAGGTCCATGGCTCAAGGGTC
>CAITBU010000240.1 GCA_903890595.1 uncultured Holophagaceae bacterium
CCGATCTTGCTCTTGTAACCGCCAACCGCAGATAACGCAGAGAGCGCAGAGGCGCGCCGACCCAACCCGCATGAGCCCGCCGAAGGCGGCTTCCGGCGTCGCCGGAAGTCAGCCTGGGGTGCCACGGCCGCGCCCCCCAAGAGGCGCGGCAGCGGCGCCCCAGGCTGGAGCCCGTGCTGGAGCTGTGCCCTATCCCCGCACTCCCCGTGCATCCCCGGCTAAGGTACTTTCTCTCTCTGTGTAATCTGTGGAATCTGTGGATAACCTATTCATTTTTTTGTATTTATCTGCATTCTTGTGCTCTTGTCACCGCGAAAAGAACCAGTCTATTGAGGCTGAGGCTGGCCGATAACCAGGAAAAGCAAAAGCTAACCGCAGGCCGCAGTTCGGAAATTCCCGGAGCGCCCAAACTAGGGACTCCCGCCCCCGGGTCCGATAAGCCCTCTGAGGGCGGACCATGGATCGCGGGAGCTTGTTGGGTGTCTTGCTGGGGGTGGGCCTGCTGGCCCTCGCCATTGGGATGGGTCCCAATCCCCGGATCTTCTTTCACCCGGCCAGCCTCATCGTGGTGGTGGGCGGGGTCATCGCCGCCACCCTGATCCGCTTCCCCCTCGAGCACGTCAGCTACGCCTTCAGCATCGCCTCCCGCGCCTTCCTCACCCGCACGCCGGAGACCCAGGCCCTGGTGAACCAGATCGTCGGCCTCTCCCAGCGGGCGCGCCGGGACGGTCTGCTGAAGATGGAGAAGGCCATGGACGTGGAAGGCTTCCTCTCCAAGGGCCTGCGCATGGTCATCGATCAGGCCGACCGGGAGCACATCCACACAGTGCTGGCTCAGGAGCTGCGGACCACCCAGGAGCGGCACCACCAGGGCCAGGAGATCTTCCGCTTCATCGCCCTGAGCGCCCCCTCCTTCGGCATGGTGGGCACCCTCATCGGCATGGTGCAGCTGTTCGCCAGCCTCAAGGAGCCCTCGGGCATCGGCGGGGCCATGGCCCTGTCCCTGCTGTCCACCCTCTACGGGGCGGTCATCGCCTACCTGCTGGCCATCCCCATCGCCGGCAAGCTGGAGGTGCGCAGCAAGGAGGAGCTGGAGCTCAAGCAGATCATGCTGGAGGGCGTCCTGGGCATCCAGTCGGAGCTTCATCCCACGGCCCTCGAGGCCCAGCTCAACGCTTTCCTGGCGCCCCGCAAGCGGGGGACCGACCGGCGGGTCCATGGGTAACCAGGCCCCCATCCGCTTCGCTCGGCGCAAAGCGGACCTGGAGTCCCTGTGGCTCATGACCTTCGCCGACCTGATGGTGCAGCTCATGGCCTTCTTCGCCATGCTCTACACCTTCTCCGTGGCGGACCAGGGCAAGCTGCTGGCGGCCCTGGGCTCCATCCAGAAGGCCCTGGGCGTGCAGTCCCAGTTGGCCCTACCGGCGGGGGACGGCATCCTGCCCGGGAGCACGGGGCTGGATCCAGCCAAGGCCGCCGACCTGGAGAAGCTGCTCAGCGCGGCCCAGTCCGGCGAGGGCCGCGATGTGGGCACCCGGCTGCGCTTCGTGACCTTCCGCGGGGCCCTGCTCTTCGAGGAGGGCAGCGGCACCGTGGCACCCGGCAGCGATGTGCTGCTGGCCCGCATGACGGAGCTGGCCCTGCGCTACCAGGGCTTCACCCTCGTCTGCGAAGGCCATGCGGC
>CAITBU010000241.1 GCA_903890595.1 uncultured Holophagaceae bacterium
CCTACCAGCCGTGCATTGTGCTTGCGGGCCAGCCCCACGGCCGCCTCCAGTCGCTGCGGCGTGCGATCGCTCTTGGACAGATGGACCATCAGGTTCTTCAGGGCCATGTTCGCCTCCATGGAGGTTGGACTGGGATGTCTGGTCGACTGGCAGTGTTTTGGCAGGGCTAAGGGGAGTGTTCGCCAGACTACCAGCAGTCGCGTGTGACTGGGAGAACAAGGGGTGCTCTGCCCAGGTCGTTGCCGCTGCGGAAGTGGCTTGCCGCTCACGCCCGCGCCAAGCCACGAAACGCTCCCTGGGGTTCGTTGCGTGCGCCCAGCTGCGACCTCCCGTACCCACCGCACCTGGCATGCGTCCAACCCTCACCCCCTATCCCCAGAGCGCAGCATCAGCCCTTCAGTTTTTCCCGCCACGCCCTCGGCGGCCCAGTGAGTTGGTATCGCCAATCGGCCTAATTAATTGGGTCATTTGTTGAGAAAAAACAGGCATTAATAATTAAAAAAGTATTATTGACTCGAGGTCGAAATGGAGCATCTTGAGGTACCGCTTCCTGCTGGCGATCGGTGCTTTCCTGTGCCCCTCGCCCATGGCTGTCGGCGACCGCTTGACCCGAAGCCACCCGCGGACTCGGGTTCCCACCCACCCTCCCTGCAGGAGACGTCCATGACCTCAAGCACTTACGGCCTACCCCTTCTCGCAGTCCTGGCGCTGCTGCCCAGCAGCCTGGCCGGATCGACCTCGCTCGCAGATGGCGCACCGGCGGTGGCTGTCCCCGCTGCGGGCCTGCACCGTTTTATGGTCGTGCGCACCTTCCCTGCCGGCGCCCTCGCCGGTCTGGATGCCAACGCCAAGAAGGCGGTCAACGCCTGCAACACCACCCACGGAGTGACCTGGGTCCACTCCTACGCCAATGCCGACAAAACGAAGACCTTCTGCATCTACGATGGCCCCAGCGAAAAGGCCGTCCGGGACGCCGCCGCCGCCAACAAGATCCCGGTGGACGACATCATCGAGATCCCGGTGGTGCTGAGCCCCAAGTAGCGGGGCGGTAGAGCCAGAGGCATAGACTGAATGAGTCAGCGAATTGCCCTACCCCCAAAGGGTGGAGCCCTTGTGGCGTCGTTGCTGGGTGGTCAGGCCGGATCACCACTAAACTCAGGCCTGTTTTCCGGGGGCCAGCCATCTGGAGTTAATCCGGTTGCCAGATAGTTGAAATCACAGCTGGTACCTCTGTTACCAAGCGTTTGGGTTCGGTCAAGATGAACGCCCATGATCTGGTACATCGGATAATCAAGCAGGCAGTTGTAACGCACGTACTTGTCCAGATTCTGCTGCCGGTAGAACTTCTGGATCGCGCATTCAGTCATTTTGATACCGTAGGCGTGGCCGCTCTGTGGCTCTACGAAATCAAACACGAAATCTCCCGCATAGACCCGCTTCTGTGACCAGACCGCCCCCTGCCTCATACCATCAATGGTTGCTTCATCAAACATGTAGGCACCCTGCTGCTGGAGCGCTTCACCATCGGCCTGAAACGAGGCTTGTGCCATCAGGTACATTGTATGACCGATGTTGCGCGGCGTGACTCCCAGCGCTTCAAGCGGCTTGATAAGCGCCATCGAACTGGCACTGCCGAGCAGGTTATAGGTATTCCGGCTGCTTTCACCACCAATCCACGGAATCTGCAGGATAATATCTGCATAGTTTGCCCTTATCGCAACAAGGGCAGCCGCTCCCCCATCAGGGCCCAACAGGTCGGTGACAACAGCCCCGGATACCATCAGCCAATTATCGAAGTCAGCCATGAGTTTAGCGGCATCGTAGGCGGGCGCAGCAACTGGGGTGGAAGCGCCGTGGCATCCGATCATGCAGGCGCATGTTGAACCCGCAGTGAGCTTTATGAATTCACGACGGGTTACGCTTCTCATGATGAAGCTCCTGTCCCTTGGCCCCAAACCTTCTGCTGCTCTGCATTGTACCGTCGCACCTCACTATTGTCTGGGTTAAAAGTCAAACAGTGGCAATGGGTTAGAGAAGGCATCCCGGTGGATTCGGGGTGCATCCTTCGCAAAGGCCCGTCGCAACTCGATCGCCATGTTCCTAATCACGGTCTGCTCACCCAGCTGCTTTCTCATCGCTTCCCGCTGGGCGGCCATCATGCGCTCCTGTTCCTGCATCAATCGGATACCCATGGCTTGTTCGGCGTGGTCTCCTCTGGGGCCCTACCTGCCAGCAATTCAGTGATTTCGAAC
>CAITBU010000242.1 GCA_903890595.1 uncultured Holophagaceae bacterium
AGGAACAGGGCGATGGCCTCCGCCAGGGCCAGGCCATCCCGGGTGCTGGTGCCGCGACCGATCTCATCCAGGATCACCAGGCTGACCGACGTCGTCTGGTTGAGGATCCGTGCCGTCTCGGTCATCTCCACCATGAAGGTGGACTGCCCCTTGGCCAGCTGATCCGAGGCGCCGATGCGCGTGAAGATGCGGTCCACGAGGCCGAAGCGCATGAGCTCGGCGGGCACGAAGGAGCCCGTCTGGGCCAGCACCACCAGCAGGGCCGAGGTGCGCAGGAAGGTGGACTTGCCGCCCATGTTGGGGCCCGTCACCACGGCCATGGGCTGGGCCGCGCTGAACTGCAGGTCGTTGGGGATGCACTCCCGGCCCAGGCGGGCTTCCAGCATGGGATGGCGGGCTGAGGCCAGGGTCAGCTCCCGGTCCTCGCCGAGCTCGGGTCGGGTCCAGCCCGAGAGGCGGGCCCGCTCGGCCAAGGCCGCCAGGGCATCCAGCGTGGCCACGGCCTGGGCCAGAGCCAGCAGGTCCGCCCGATGGGCCACCACGAGGGCCAGCAGGCGCTGCAGCTGAGTAGCCTCCAGGCGGACCTGGTCGCTCTCCGCACTGAGCAGGCGCTGCTCGAAGGCCACCAGGCGCTCGGTGGTGAAGCGCTCGGCATTGGCCAGGGTCTGCTTGCGTAGGAAGTGCGCAGGCACGGCACCCAGGTTCGACTTGGTGATCTCGAAGTAGTAGCCGAACACCCGGTTGTACTTGATCTTCAGGCTCTGGATGCCGCTCTGGCGGCGCTCCTCTTCCTCCAGCTCCAGCATCACCTGGCGGGCGTCCCGGGCCAGGCGGCGCACCTCATCGAGCTCGGGGTCCACGCCCTCCCGGATGCTGCCACCCTTCTCGGCGTCCAGGGGCGGGGCATCGGCAAGGCACCGCTGCAGCTCCGCCAGCAGGGCGCCGCAGAGGGGCGTGGCAGCAGACCACAGGCCGAGGTCGGCCACCTCGGAGGCCCAGCCCTCATCCTGGATGCGGGCCGGGAGCTGCTGCAGGACCGCCAGGCCCTCCCGCAGCTGGGCCAGCTCGGGCGGGTTGGCGAGGCCCAGGGCCACGCGCCCCAGCAGGCGGTTCAGATCCGGCACCTGGGTCAGCAGGGTCTGGATGGGGGTGCGGCGACGATCCTCTGTCAGCCAGGCCACCTGGGACCAGCGGCCCTCCAGGGCGGCAGCGTCCCGCAGGGGCTGCTCCAGCCAGGCCTTCATGAGGCGGGAGCCCATGCGGGTGCGGCACTGGTCCAGCAGGGCCAGCAGCGAGCCGGTGCGCCCACCATCCAGGCCGTTGGCCAGCACCTCCAGGTGCCGGGCGCCGGTGGCGTCCAGCAGGGGGCCGGCGGCGCCCAGCTCCAGGGCCACGCCCTGCAGGTGGGCGGGGCGGCCCTTCTGGGTGGCCTCCACATGATCGAGCAGGGCCGCCAGGGCGCCCAGGGCCGCGGGATGGGGATCCAGACCGACGCCCTCCAGGTGCTGCCAGCCGAAGAAGGCCAGCACCTGCTGCCGGGCCCGGGAGGCCTCGAAGCGCCAAGCCGGGAGACGGGTGCGGGCGGCCTCGAGGTCGGGCAGCTCGGGTGCGCCTTCGGCCAGGATCAGCTCCTGGGGGCCGAGCCGCTCCAGGGTCGCGGCGAGAGCCTCTTCGCCCTCGCCGGGGATCACCCGCAGGGCACCCGAGGCCAGCTGCAGCAGGGCCAGGCCCCAGGTGCCGCCCACCCGGTGCATGGCGCAGAGCCAGCGGGCATCATCGTCCAGCCAGGTGCCGGGGGTGATGATGCGCTTGATGGCGCGAGGTAGCAGGCCCTTGACCTCCTCGGCCTTGGCGGTGGGCTCGGCGATGGCGGCGGAAAAGCCCGCCGCCAGCAGCTTGGGCAGGTAGGACTCCAGCGCGAAGTGAGGCACCCCGCACATGGGCGTCTCCCCCACTGTGCCCTTGCCCCGCATCGTGAGGGCGATCTCCAGCACCGGCGCCGCCCGCACCGCATCCTCACCGATGATCTCGTAGAAGTCCCCCATGCGCGTCAGCAGCACAGCCTCGCCTGCCTCCCGCTTGAGGCCGGCGATCTGCTGCATCATCGGAGTGGACATGGTGAGCCTAGTGATCTATCGGAACACCGATCTTCCCACAACCTTGACTGACCTGGCCGCAAGGTAGGATATGAGCATGGAACGGGTTGACTGTGTGGTGATCGGGGCGGGGGTGGTGGGGCTGGCCCTGGCCCGGACGCTGGCGCTGCGGGGCCGTGAGGTGGTGGTGCTGGAGGCGGAGGACCGCATCGGCACGGGCATCAGCAGCCGCAACAGCGAGGTCATTCACGCCGGCATCTACTACCCGACCGGGTCGCTCAAGGCCCGCCTCTGCGTGGCTGGCAATCGGGCCCTCTACGCCTTCTGCGCCGCCCGAGGCGTGGCCCACCGCCGCTGCGGCAAGCTCATCGTGGCCAAGGACGCAGGCGAGGTGGAGGCCCTGACGGACATCCGGACCCAGGCCCAGGCCAACGGTGTGGCGGACCTCCAGTGGTTGGCGGCGGCCGCGGCGCAGGCCTTGGAGCCACGCCTGCGCTGCACCGCCGCTCTGCTCTCCCCCAGCACCGGCATCATCGACAGCCACGGCCTCATGCGGGCCCTGCGCCAGGATGCCGAGGAGCACGGCGCCGCAGTGGTGCTGAAGAGCCCGGTCCTGGGCGGCCGCAGCACGGCAGCGGGCCTCGCGGTGCGGGTCGGCGGTGCCGAGCCCATGACCCTGCTGGCCGATCAGGTCTGCAACGCCGCCGGCCTCGGCGCGCAGGCCGTGGCCCGAGGCTTTGAGGGCATCACCCCCGACAGCGTTCCGGACCTGCACCTGGCCAAGGGCAACTACTACAGCCTGTCGGGGGCAGCGCCCTTCTCCCACCTGGTCTACCCCGTCCCCTCTCATGGGGGCCTCGGCGTGCACCTCACCCTGGACCTGGGCGGCCAGGCTCGCTTCGGCCCGGACGTGGAGTGGCTCGAGCGGGAGAACTATGATGTGGACCCCCGCCGGGCCGACGGCTTCTACGCTGCCATCCGCACCTACTGGCCCGACCTGGCCGAGGGTGCCCTGCAGCCGGCCTATGCGGGCATCCGGCCCAAGCTCCATGGCCCCGGCGAGCCCGCCCCGGACTTCCTCATCCAGCGCGAAGCCGCCCACGGCGTGCCGGGCCTGGTGAACCTCTTCGGCATCGAGTCCCCGGGCCTCACGGCCTGCCTCACCCTGGCGGAGGAAGTGGCTAGATAATCAGGCGGCGGAGGTGTCCTTGCCGTGGAGTTCCAGCCAGATTGCATCGGCACAGAGGTCCACGCCACAGGGCCAGGCCAGGATGCGGCCACCGTGTTCCAGGGTTGCGGCCTCAAAGACCGTTGGGTCACCCAGCGCCGCAAACACGCCCCCTGCCTGGATGTCGGCGCCCAGGTCGAGGACACCGGCAGAGCCGTCCTCGAAGCGTAGGCGCAGGCGATGGTCAGTGAGGATTTCTAGGCTCTGAATTCGGTGCATGGTTCAGTCCAGGGGATCAATGGGGAGAAGGGGTTCGCGATTCTGCGCACGAACCCAGTCGGCCAGCAACTCGTCCTGGTGCAGTGCTGCCCTCTCCAATAGTAGAGAACGAACCCTGCTGCTGCCAACCCCCGTCAGCACCCGAATGGGCTGGATCCCAACCCGCCACTCCTCCTCCCCATAGAAGGCGTGGAAGTGGGGGGGGCATGGTCCCGATACAGCATGACCACCACGATCCCGAAGAAACGAGCCAGCTCAGGCATGGGGCCTCCCCCGACCAAAATGTACCACTGCCCTGCTCACGGACCGCTCCGAGGCTACCCTGGGGCATGGACCCCCAGCCCACCAACCCGCCCCAGCCGGATGAGCCGCCCGAGATCTCCCTGTGCCTGGAGCTGGGCCGAGCCTTCCAGGCCCTGGGCATTCCCGCCCACCGCTTCGAGGACGCCCTCTGCCGCATCTCCACCCGCCTGGGCCTGGACGGCCAGTTCTTCGCCCTGCCCACGGCCTTCTTCGCCTCCCTGGGGAAGGATGGCCGGCACTGGACCTTCATCCAGCGCAGCCCCTCGGGGGATGTGGACCTCGGCAAGCTGTCGGACCTGCAGGAGACCACGGACGACCTCCTGGCCGGCAGCCTGAGTGTGGCCGAGGCCCGGCTTCGGATCCGCGCAATCCTGGCGGCCCCGGACCGCTGGGGGACGCCCCTCACCGTGCTCTGTTTCGGCCTGGGCTCGGCCCCGGCGGCCCTTTTCTTCGGGGGCGGCTGGCGCGAGATGGTCATCACGGCCCTCCTGGGGTCCCTCATCGGCACCACCGCTCTGCTGCTGGGCCGCTCGGTCCGCCTCTCCCGCCTGGTCTATCCCGTGGCCGGAGCCCTGGTGGGCTTCTTGGCAGTGGCTGCCGCAGCCCGCTTCGACCATGTG
>CAITBU010000243.1 GCA_903890595.1 uncultured Holophagaceae bacterium
CCCAACCCAAG
This sequence comes from uncultured Holophagaceae bacterium, assembly GCA_903890595.1. GTDB lineage: Bacteria > Acidobacteriota > Holophagae > Holophagales > Holophagaceae > Geothrix. Next base: position 12 of record CAITBU010000243.1, read on the forward strand.
GAGTTCCCCATGCGCATGCTTCGGCTGCTCGTCATCCCCATCCTGGCGACCCTCTCCCTCGCCGCCCAGGAGTCCGCCCTGTCCGGCACCTGGACCCAGAGCCGGGCTGATGACGTGGTGGCAGCGGTGAACAACACCGTGGCCGACATGAACTTCATCAAGCGGCCCATCGCCCGGGCCAAGCTGGTGCGTCTGAACCCGGTCTACAAGAAGGTGGTCATCGCCATCTCGGACAAGGAGACCCTGGTCAAGTTCGACGACCGGGACGTGATTCCCATGCCTCCTGGCGGCCGGCCTGGCCCTTGGACCCGCGAGGATGGTGACAAGTTCATGGTGGCCGCCCAGGTCTCCAAGGATCAGATGATCCAGACCTTCAAGAACGACGAGGGTGAGCGCACCAACATCTTCAAGCTGAGCGCCGACGGCAAGACCCTCACCATGAACGCCACGGTGAAGAGCCCCCAGCTGCCCAAGCCGCTGACCTACAGCATCAGCTTCACCCGCTGAGTCACTTCGTCAGCGTGATTCCGTCCAGCTCGCGGCCCTGAGCATCGAGCTGGCGGAGCCGTAGCTTCCCGGCCTCCACATCCAGCACGGTGAAGGAGTGGCGGTCCGAGATGAAGGCCCGGGTCCAGGGCTGCCAGCTGGCCTTGTCCAGGGTCTGCTTGGGGTCATAGAGGTCGGCTCCGCCAGCCCCGGTGACGATGTGGATGATCCCCTTGGGGCGGGTGACGGTGCGGCCGTCGAAGGCCTCGTCCACGGTGAAGGTCCCCTCTACGGGCTGGCGCCGGGCGCCGACCTTGGTGGGGCTGAAGCGCAGGGGAGCGGTGCGCTGGTAGTTGTGCACATGGCCGGCGAAGACCAGGCTCACCCCGTGCTTTTCGAGAATCGGGCTGATGGGGCGCATCCACTGGTCATCGAAGTGGGACTTGGAGCTCTGGAACAGCGGGTGGTGGAGGGCCACGATGCGCCAGGCGGCGCCCTTGGCGGCGGCGAGGTCCGCCTCCAGCCAGGCCTTCAGCACGGGGCTGTCCCAGTCCGCATAGGTGTCAGAGTCGAGCACTGTCCAGTGCACCGGACCCCAGTCGAAGCTGAAGCTGGCCATGCGGGGGAAGGCCGACCCGGCGGCCGCCACCATGGCATCGTGGACGCCGGCCTTGACGGGGGCGGCGCCAGGATCACCGGGCTTGAGGGCGGGCCCGTTCAAGGGCAGGGACCAGTAGGCGTAGAAGGCGGCGGAATCTTCGAAGCCGGAGAAGGGAATGTCGTGGTTGCCAGGCATGCCCAGGAAGGGCACCCGCGCCATCACGGTGTCTTCGCCGTTGTAGATCGGGTAGAACACCTTTCGGTATTCCGAGGCCCGGCCCCGGCCATAGACCAGATCGCCAGCGATGAAGACGGCATCGGGATGCTGCGCAGCCAGAGCCTTGGCGATGGCGGCCTGGTTGGGAGAGCCGTCGGCGATGTCGCCCAGCACCACCATCCGATGAGCCCCGGCCGTGCGAGTCTGCGCCTCCGCCTCGAAGACCACCTTCCCGTTTTGCTTCACTCGGTAGGGCACCTTCGCCGCTGGCGGGAGGTCCCGCAGGGTGACGCGACAGATGCGGTGGGGCGGCAGGGGCGGCGCCTCCAGGCGGCGGGAGGTCACCGGAGCCTGAGGCACCCAGGCCTTGCCCAGGCGCACCTCCACGGTCCAAGTCTCGTCCTTGTCTGCGGCATGCCAGAGCAGGTCCAGCCGCTCCTTGGCGGCCGGGGCGGGAGCATCCCCCAGCTGCAGGTAGGGCTTCACCAGGAAGGCCTCCTGGGCGCCCAGGGAGAGGGCCAAGACGGCGGTGAGGAGGGCGATTCGGATGCGCATGACCCCAGTATCCCAGAGTGCTTCGCGCCCGCTACTGCATGCATAGGTCAATTCGGTGTCAAAAAGGGACGACTAGCCTTACCAGCAAGAGCACAACCGGGACACCTGCGCGTGAACGGAGAATAACAAAAGATCACCACGAAGACACGAAGACACGAAGGGGGCTCGGCACATCCCGCACGGGCCCGCCTCCGGCGGCTTCCGGCTTTGCCGGAAGTGCTCCTGGGGGCGCCGATGCCGCGTCCCAAAAAGCACAGCCCCGGCGCCCCCAGGATTCAGCCCGTGCTCAACAGGTAGCTGCCCCTTGATGATGATTTGTGGATGGTGGCCCTACTGGGGGGCCATGCCCTTTTTTGTTAGAAGCTTTTGCTTTTCTTCGTGTCTTCGTGTCTTCGTGGTGATCATTTTTTGAACTGCAACTAGCCTCAGCGCAGGCCCACCACGAGGGCGACGCCGAGGGTCAGCAGCGCGACGGCCACCCACTTCCGGCTGTCCAGGGACTCGCCGAAGACGAAGCGCCCCAGGAGCACCGCACTGGCCATGCCGACACCGCGCTTCACCACCTCGATGAAGCCCACGGGGGCCCAGCGGAAGGCCTCGATCTGCACCGCCAGCGCAAGAGCGCCGATGACCACGGCCGTGCCCGCCACCAGGGGTTGGGACACCAGGGGCCCAACAGCCGCCAGGAAGGACCGGAGCTGGCCGCGGAAGGCCGCCCACAGGAAGAGCAGCAGCGCCACGACTGCAGTCAGGGCTGGGGCGTACCAGGCCCCTGCCCCGCGGGAGACCGCCAGCTGATCCAGCACGCCGGTGCCACTCCAGAGCACAGCCACCAGCGCCATGCGGCGCACCCCCGGCTCCCGCACGGAGGCCCGCAGGTCCCGCCAAGAACCACCCCCCAGGAGCGCCGCCCCCCCAACCACCAGGGCCGCCCCGCCGTACTGGACGAGGGCCGGCGTCTGGCCCCGGAAGAGCCAGGCCAGGGTGGTGGACAGCACGGGCGTGAAGCTGAGCAGCGGGATGGTGATGCTCATGGGTGAGAGGCGCAGGGCATCCAGGAAGAGGACCAGGGCCAGGCTGTTGAGCAGGGCCGAGGCCACCAGCGGCCAGAGGCAGGCCAGGGGCAGGCCCAGGGGCTCCCGGGAGAACGCCCACAGGGCCAGCAGGGGCGCCTGGGCCAGGGGCAGCAATAGGCCCAAGTGGACGGGCGAGACCTCCCGACTCAGGCGCTTGCGCAGGGCATCGAAGAGGGCCCAGCCCAGGGCCGCAGCGAGGGTGAAGGCCAGGCCGATCCCGGTTATGGGCATGGAGACAGCAACCTAGTGGGCGCCCACGTTGGACAGCAGACGTGACCCCGTGGCATAGCAAGTCTTGTGGGTGATGTGATGCTCGAACTCGTGCCGGAACTTCTGCAGGGCCGAGTCCATGGGGCCGCAGGCGGCGTCACCCAGCGGGCACAGCGTGCGCATCCCGATGCGGGGCGTGAGGCTGGCCAGCAGGTCCAGGTCGCCGGGGCGGCCCTGACCATGCTCGATGCGGTGCAGGACCAGCTGCATCCAGTTGCAGCCTTCGCGGCAGGGGGTGCACTGACCGCAGCTCTCGTGGGCGTAGAAGCGGATGAGGCGCAGCGTGGCCTGGACGATGCAGACGGACTCGTCCATGACGATGAGGCCACCGGAGCCGCCCATGGAGCCGCGGGCTTTCAGGTTGTCGAAGTCCATGGGGACATCAAAGTCCTTCTCGTCGAGCATGGGACAGCTGGCACCGCCGGGGATGATGGCCTTGATCTTCCGGCCCGTGCTGCTGCCACCCGCCAGCTCTTCCACCAGGAAGTTCATGGGGGTGCCCATGGGCAGCTCGTAGATGCCCGGACGCTTCACGTGACCACTGACACCGAAGATGCGGGTGCCCGAGTTTTTGGGGGAGCCGATCTTGGCGTACTCGGCACCGCCCATGCGCATGATCGGCGGCACGGCGGCCAGGGTCTCCACGTTGTTCACGGTGGTGGGCTGGCCGAAGGCGCCCTTCACCGCCGGAAAGGGCGGCTTCACGCGGGGCTCGCCGCGGCGGCCTTCGAGGGAGTTCAGCAGGGCAGTTTCTTCGCCGCAGATGTAGGCGCCGGCGCCGCGGTAGACCAGGATGTCGTAGTCCCAGCCCGTGCCCAGGATGTTCTTCCCCAGGTAGCCCGCATCCCGGGCCTGCTGGATGGCGGCCTCGAGCTTCTCGATGAGCCAGAGGAACTCGCCCCGGATGTAGACGTAGCCCATGGCGCACTGCATGGCCCAGCCGCCGATGATCATGCCTTCGATGAGCTGATGGGGGTTGTACTCGAGAATGACGCGGTCCTTGAAGGTGCCGGGCTCGCCCTCGTCACCGTTGCAGACCAGGTAGCGGGTGAGCTTGCGCTCGGGGGTGTCCTTGGGCATGAAGGACCACTTGAGGCCAGCGGGGAAGCCGGCACCGCCGCGGCCCCGGAGGCCGGAAGCCTTCACTTCATCGATGACCGCCACGGGCTCCGTCTGGAGCGCCTTGCGCATGGCCACGTAGCCCTCGTGCTGCTGCTCGTAGACCTTGAGGTGCCAGTTGTTCAGGTCCCCTGCCCCGCGGAGCATGAGGTTCGGGAACTTCTCCGAGCCGAACCCGGGGAAGGTGTAGGTGTGGTGATCGGGCTTCGTTCGGATGGCGGCCATGGTCTCGTCTCCGCTCAATGCGCCCAGGGGCGATAGTCGCCCCGCTTGCAGGCTTCCATCACCTCGACGAGCTTGTCCTCATCCACCAGCTCGTCGTAGACGTCCTGGTTGACCTGGACACAGGGCGCCACGCCGCAGCCGGCCAGGCACTCCACTTCCTCGACGCTCCACATGCCATCCGGGCTGGGGCCCTGACCGGGGGTGACGCCGGTCCGCTCGCAGACCTTCTCCAGCAGCTGAGCCGCACCCCGGAGGGCGCAGCTGATGTTGGTGCAGACCTGGAAGTGGAACTTACCCACGGGGGCCTTCTGGTACATGGTGTAGAAGGTGGCCACGCCGAAGACATGGGCTTCGGGGATGCCGATGACATCCGCCACAGCGCGCATGGCGGCCAGGCTCACGAAGCCGAACTCCCGCTGGGCGATGTAGAGGGCCGGCAGGGTCGCGGCCATCTTGTCCGGGTACTGGGCCATGATCGCCTGGATCTCGGCCACAGCCTCTGGACTGAAGGCCTTTCGCTCGGATTCCTGGAGCCGCTGGCCCGGGGCCAGGACTTCATTGGAGGTTTCGTGGGGGTGGGCATGGCTCATGGGTGCGCTCGCATGAAGGCCCAGTTTAGCCCAAAGAGCGTGGGAGGCACCGGGGTAAACCCCTGTGCCTCCCATCACGATCAATCCACGACCCCCGGAACTGGGGGGGACTTACTACTTGCCGGCTTCGATGTTGAGGCTGATGGCCACGTCGTCACCCAGGACGCCCGGGCCGTACTTGATGCCGTAGTCATTGCGGTTGATGGTTACGGCGCCATCGATGAAGCCCGCAACCACGCTGCCAGGCTTCATGCCGGGCTGGGTGCCGGCATTGGTGATGGGGAAGGTGATGCGCTTGGTGACGCCACGGAGGGTAAAGTCCCCGGTGACTTCCAGCTTGCCCTTGGCCACTTCCTTCACGGAGGTGCTCTTGAAGGTGATGGTGGGGTACTTCTCCACGTCGAAGAAGTCGGCGCCCTTCAGGTGCTTGTCCCGGCCTTCGTTGTCCGTGTTCACGCTGGCGGCCTCGATGCTGACCTCCACGCTGGACTTGCTGACATCCACCGGATCGACCTTGATGGTGCCGCTGAACTTGGTGAAGCGGCCGCTGGTCTTGGCCAGGAGGTGGCGGATCTTGAAGCTGACCTCGCTGTGGACGGCATCGATCTTGTAGGCGTCCTGGGCCAGGGCCGGCAGGGCGGCCAGGGCGAGGGCGGCGACGAGGATGCGGAAGGATCGGTTCATGGGTGTCTCCTTGGAATAGGTGTTTCACCACCTTTTCCCATTCTAGGATTCTTTTCGTGAGTTGCAACACCTTTTTTTAGCGTTCCTGTCACTCTTATATCAGGAGCAGGTCATGCATATCCGCGAGGAACTCCAGATCAGCAAGCCCATCGATTCCGGCCACGAGGTGAGCCTCGCCCTGCTGCTGGGCCGGGAGTACGTGGTCCGCCTCTTTGACCAGGGCCTCTACGAACCCGAGGGCATCAGCGATCAGCAATACAACGTGCTGCGGATCCTCAAGGGGGGGCCCAAGGATGGCTACCTGGTGAAGGACATCCGCTGCCGGATGATCTACCGCTTTGCGGATGTGCCGAGGCTGGTGAACCGCCTGGAGGCCCGGGGCCTGGTGAAGCGGTGCGAGAACCCCGCCGACCGCCGGGGCAGCCGGATCCAGATCACTCCCCGCGGCCTGGCCCTGGAAGCCAAGATGCACGGCTGCCACGATGCCCTCTGCCAGAAGGTAGACCGCTGCCTCAGCCCCGAAGAATGCGTCACCCTCCTGAGCCTCCTGGAGCGTCTGCGGGACGACCACCGCAGTCAGGTGGATGCGCCGCAGGGCTGAGTGGGCTGCGGTCTCACCCTGAAAAGGCAACTGCTTTGGACGGGGATAAGAGCAGAAGCGGAACCGCAGATGACGCAGATGGGCAAGGACCCATCCCAGCTTTTCAAGTCCAGAAGCGGATCCACAGATTCCACAGATTGCGCGCCGACCCACCCCCCGCATGAGCCCGCCGAAGGCGGCTTCCGGCAGTGCCGGAAGTCAGCCCGGGGTGCCACGGCCGCGCCCCCCAAGAGGCGCGGCAGCGGCGCCCCGGGC
>CAITBU010000244.1 GCA_903890595.1 uncultured Holophagaceae bacterium
CGGGGCCTGCTCGCCCGGCAGGCGGAGGGGCGGCGTGGCGGTCACGGTGCTGCCCTCGCCGGGGGCGGACTCCACCCAGCCCTCCGCCTGCAGCTCGCGGAAGGCCGCCATCACGGTGTTCCGGTTCACGCCCAGCTGGGCAGCCAGAGAGCGGTAGCCCGGCAAGCCATCGCCGGGCTTGAGGCGGCCCCGGTGGATCTCGTGCATGAGGGCATGGGCAATCTGGAGGTAGACCGGCTCCCGGCTCGCCGGGTCCAGAAAGACCGTGGGGGTCCAAGCACTCAAAGGCACCTCGGGGGGATGGGGGTTTTATCCTAGCGGATCCCCATGTGGGTTGATGGAAACATGGTTAAATTTCGAGGCATCATCCAGGATTTCTGCCCCCTCCCCGAGGAGCGTCAGGAACTTGCTAGGCTGGATGGGGAGACCTCCATGACCTGCCTGGCCACCTTGTTCGACACCCTCCAACCCATGGCGGAGGCCCGGGGCTTCCTGGGCTGGCTGGGCCGGGCGGGCTGGTCCCGCCTCTGGCACCTGGTGCTGGTGGCCCTGGCCAGCCTCGCCATCCTGGCGGCGGTGAACCTGGTGACCCGTGCGGTGCGCCGGGCCGTGGACGACGGCAATGATGATGTGACCTCGGATGCCGAGCGCCGGGCCGAGACCCTGGGTTCCGTCCTCAGCAACGCCGCACGGGTGCTGGTGATCGGCTTCTTCCTGCTCATGACGCTGCAAGAATTCGGCGTAAACATCGCCCCCCTGTTGGCGGGCGCCGGCGTGGCCGGCGTGGCGCTGGGCTTCGGCGCCCAGAGCCTGGTGAAGGACATCATCAGCGGCTTCTTTCTGCTGCTGGAAAACCAGTTCGGCGTGGGTGACATCGTCAGCGTGGACGACAAGCACGTGGGTACGGTGGAGCGCATGACCCTGCGCATCACCCAGCTGCGGGATCCCGAGGGCCGCGCCCACTACATTCCCAACGGCTCCATCTCGCGGGTGGTGGTGCTCTCCAAAGACTTCGCCCGGGCCCTGGTGGAGGTGGAGGTGGGCTTCGGCACCGATCCCGACCGGGCCTTCGAGGTGCTGCTGGAGGTGGGCCGACAGCTCCACGAGGACCGGCCCGACCTGGTTCTGGAGCCCATGGAGGTCAAGGGCGTGGATGCCTTCGGGGAGAGCGGCTACAAGATCCGGACCCTCACCAAGTCGGCCCCTGGCGCCCAGTGGGATGTGGCCCGGGAGCTGCGCCGCCGCATCCTCCTGGCCTTCCGCGCCGCCGGCATCGAGATCCCCTACCAGCAGCGGGTGGTGCACCACCGTGGCACACCCGCAGGCGACCCCCAGGGTGCCGTGGAGTAAAGGGCCCTGACCCCTCAAGGAATGGTCCCAACGGGCCGATAAGGCCCCCAGGGAGGCCTCCATGGCGGTCGGCGGTGTCAGTGCGGTAAACAGCAATACCCCCCTCAGCACCGACCCCAAGGACCTGAACGGCGATGGCAAGGTGACGGCAGCAGAGAGCCAGGCCTATGCCATCCGGAACCCCCAGCCCACGAAGCCCGAGGCCTCCGAGGCCAAGGCCCAGGAAGCGGCCCCCACCACGCCCACGGGGCTGATTGATCTCTACGTCTGAGTCCAC
>CAITBU010000245.1 GCA_903890595.1 uncultured Holophagaceae bacterium
AGGGCAGGCAGGGCCAGGTCCCCCTGCTTGCTGCCATCCAAGCCATGGAAACTGACGGCCGAGTGGGCATCCCGCATCCAGGTGGCGATGAAGCGTCCGCCCACCAGGGAGACGGACTCCAGCACGTCCCGGCCCTTGGCCTCGGGGATGAGCTCAGTCCAGGCCAGGGGCTCCGTGCGGCCCGGCCGGATGGCCACCAGGCGGTTGCGGGGAGCGCTGTGGTTGGTGAGGACGAAGAAGCGGTCGCCCTCGTTGTCCACGATGGTGTAGGTGGCGTCCATGCGGTCCAGGAAGGGCTCCACAGGGGCGCCGGGCCGGCTCAGGTCCTTGAGGAACAGGCTGGACTCAGGGTTGGTGCCCTTCCCGGCCGAGATGACCAGCCAGCGGCCGTCGTCGGTGACGGAGCCCCCCAGGTACCACTCGGGCTGGTCGGGCCGGCTGTACACCAGGGTGTCTTCGGTTTGGGGCGTACCCAGGCGGTGGAAGCAGAGCAGGTGGTTCTGGTTGATGCCGGTGAGGGCGTCCCCGCCCTTGGGGGCCTCGTAGCGGCTGTAGAAGAAGCCACTGCCGTCCTTCAGCCAGGACGCTCCGCTGGCCTTGGACCAGCGGACCTCATCGGCCAGGTCCTTGCCGGTGACCACGTCCCGCACCTTCCAGACCAGCCAGTCCGAGCCGGCGGCGGACACGGCATAGGCCAGGTAGCGGCCATCCTCGGTGACGCTCACGCCCCCCAGGGCCATGGTGCCGTCGGTGCTCAGGGTGTTGGGGTCCAGCAGCACCCGGCCCCGGGCCGCGGGGTCCTCGGTGACGAAGAGGACGGCCTGGTTCTGGAGGCCCGAGTTGTGGGAGTAGAAGTAGCGGCCGCCCCGCTTGAAGGGGGCGCTGAACGTCTCGAAGTCCCAGAGCTTGGTCATGCGGTCCCGGAGCGCTTTCCGGCCGGGGATGGCCTCCAGATAGGCATAGGTGACCTTGTTCTGGGCCTCCACCCAGGCCTTGGTCTCCGGGGCATTGTCGTCCTCCAGCCAGCGGTAGGGGTCGGCCACCTTGGTGCCGTGGTAGTCATCCACCACCGCCGACCGGGTGGTCGGGGGGTAGGTCAGTGGGGGCTGGGCGGCAAGGGCAACACTTACGGCGAGGGCCATGGCGGGAATCCTCATGCGGGTCCTCCGGGGGGGTGGTCATTCTGTCACCACACCGGTCTCGAATCCCAGTCGTGCATGCCGAGGCCCCTTGATGGTAGGCTCGGCCAATCTTGGAGGTCGCTTTGGTCCCACCATCTGGCAAGAAGGTGTTTGTCCTCGACACGAACGTGCTCCTCCACGACCCCAACTCGATCCTGCACTTCCAGGAACACGATGTGGTGCTGCCCATCGTGGTGATCGAGGAAGTCGACCACTTCAAGAAGGACCAGACCGAAGTTGGGCGCAACGCCCGCTCCGTGTCCCGCCTGCTGGACCGCCTGCGGGCCCTGGGCAGCCTCAGCCGGGGCGTGCCCCTGGAAGGCGGCGGCTCCCTGAAGGTGGACGTGGCCGCCCACAGCCTGGACGTGGGCATCCTCTCGGCGGATAAGCACAAGGCTGACAACCAGATCCTGGCCTGTGCCCGGGAGCTGCTGCACACCCGCAAGGAGCGGGTGGTGCTGGTCACCAAGGACACGAACCTGCGCATCAAGGCCGACGCCATCGGCGTCCAGGCCGAGGACTACACCACCGACATGGTGGAGATGGATGAGCTCTACACCGGCCACCGGACCTGGGAGGTGGCCTCGGCCCAGGTGGATCAGCTCTACGATGGCGGCCTCGCGCCGGACCCCGCCCTGGCCCTCCAGCCCAACCAGTTCCTCACCCTCATCGATCTGGCCAATCCCAGCCACACGGCCCTGGCTCGCTTCATGGTGGGCGAGGGCCTGCTGCGCCCCCTGAAGCGCATGGACGCCTACCCCTGGGGCATCAAGCCCCGGAACCGGGAGCAGCAGTTCGCCATGGAGCTGCTGCTGGATCCCACGGTCCAGGTGGTCACCCTCCTGGGCAAGGCCGGCACCGGCAAGACCCTGATGGCCATTGCCGCAGGGCTCCAACAGGTGGTCGACGACGAGGCCTACGACAAGATCCTCGTGAGCCGCCCCGTCATGCCCATGGGCCGGGACCTGGGCTACCTGCCGGGGGACATCA
>CAITBU010000246.1 GCA_903890595.1 uncultured Holophagaceae bacterium
GCATCGCCAGGGCATCCCCGGGTCCACACTAGCACCTGCACCAGGTGCCCTCCGGGCCGGCGCTTCGCCCAGGGGACGGGCTCAGACCAGGAAGGCGCGCACAGCGGCCAGGAAGGCCTTGGGCTGTTCCAGGTGCATGGCGTGGGCGGCCCCAGCGAGCTCCTGGTAGGTGCCGCGGGGCAGCGCGGCGGCGAGGGCCTTGCCTTCGGGCGGCAACACCAGGCGATCGTTCTGTGCGGCCAGCACGAGGGTGGGGTGAGTGATGGCACCCAGTCCGGCGGAGGCATCCCAGTCCGCCAAGGCTGCCACCTGGCTGCGGAACTCCGCGGGCGTCGGGGCAAGCGGGTAGTCCGCCGCCAGCCTGGCAGCGGCGCGCACGGCCTGGGGGGTGCCCAGGAAGCCCTGCGAGAAGATCCAGACGAACAGCTCCTGGTACCAGCCCGCGCGATCCGCGCCCTGCTCCAGGGCGGTGGCCAGGCTGCGGAACAACTGGAGGTTGCGGGGCTGAATCGCCGCGAAGCTGCCAGCCAGGATCAGCCGGTCCAGACGGGCCGGGGCCAGGCTCGCCAGGGTGAGGGCGACGAGGCCGCCCATGGAGTGGCCGAGGACGTGGACCTTGGGGTGGCCCAGGTGCTCCAGCAGGGCCAGCGCATCCGAGGCCATGGCCGCGATGGTGACCGGCCCGGGCCCCCGGCTCCGACCCGCACCGCGGTTGTCGAGCAGGATCACCCGGTAGCTCTGGGCCAGCGGTGTGAGAAGGCCGCCCCAGCTCAGAACATCCGAACCCAGCCCCGGGAGGAGCAGCAGCGGCGCCCCTTCCCCGTGGACCTCGTAGTAGAGCTCGCTTCCGTCTCGCAACAGCATGGCCATGAGAGCCACTTTACTCCTGCGGGTTCTTGGCACCTTTCTTCAAACCATGACAATTTGGCTAGAAGAAAAAATAAAAGAGATGACAGTATCAAGTATCAACCGCAGGCCTGAACATGCTGCCGCTGATGGCCGAGGTGAACGATGCGTAGACTAAGGGCTTCGCTTGGTATCAAGCGGCTGATCCCAGGCCTGCTGGCCCTGGGTGTCGTCTCCTGTGGTGGGGGGCGCGTCGCTCCGGCGCCCCAGCCCAGTCCGCCCGCTCCCGTGGCCCTCAGCCTGCCCGGTGGGGTGGGGCTGGAGCTGGTGGGAATCCTGGCGAATCCGGGCGGCTTCCTGATGGGCTCACCGTCCGCCGAAGCGGGGCGCTACAGCGATGAAGGCCCCCAGCAGGCAGTCACGCTGCGCCAGTCCTATTACATGGGCAAGCTCGAGGTCACCCAGGCCCAGTGGCTGGCGGTGATGGGCAGCAACCCCAGCTGGTTCAAGGGCGACCTCGCACTGCCCGTGGAATCCGTGAGCTGGAATGACATCACCAGGCCCGCGACGGGCTTCCTCGATCGCCTGAATGCACTGACCACCGCGACGCGACCTGCCGGGATGGCCTTCCGCCTGCCCACTGGGGCAGAGTGGGAGTACGCCGCCCGCGCTGGCACCGCAACCCGCTATTCCTGGGGGGAGGACCTGGCGGGCGCTGCCATCGGCAACCATGCGTGGTACAGCGCCAATGCCGACGGCGGGAGCGGCCGCATGACGCACCGGGCGGGCGGGAAGCTTCCGAATCCGTGGGGACTGTATGACATGGCCGGCAACGTGGCGGAGTGGTGCCAGGACTGGTACGGCAGCTACAGCTCCCTGCCCCTGACGAACCCCACGGGGCCCACCGGCGGACAGCACAAGCTGCTGATGGGCGGCAGCTGGGAGTACGACGCGAACGGCTGCCGCTCGGCCTACCGGGACGCCCTCGGACCGGACAGCCGCGTCAATGCCGTGGGCTTCCGTCTGATCCTGGCGCCCTAGCCCTTACCCGCCACAGTCCTGGGCACCGCGTGCCTTTGCCACCCTCTGGTCAATGCCCTGAATGCGAGGTTTGGTCATGCGACTTCCGAAGAGTCTCCTCCTGGCAGGGCTGCTCCTGGCGGCCCCCCAGGCCTCCGCTTATGACACGGACAGTCACTTCTGTCTGGTCTACATGATCGCCCGCGACAGCGGCTTCACGCCGGACGAGGCGCGCCAGATCGCCACCATGGTGGAGTACACCGACTGGGACGCACGGACCGAACCCGTCGATGGCGGCGGCGAGCAGCGGCGCAAGTTCCACTTCCCCTGCAACTCAGACAGGTCGGGCAGCTACACCCGACAGAACAGTGCCTGGGGCAAGCACAACGTGAACATCGGCCTGTCCATCAACAACCTCACCCACCTGGGTCTGGCCATCCATGTCTACCAGGACAGCTACGGCCATGAGGGGTATGGCCAGAAGGTGGGCCACATCTTTGCCAAGTGGATCCACTCCCCGGACTTCCCGTGGCGGAATCCAGGCAAGTTCAAGACCATGGTCACGAATGTCTACGGCGTCATGAAACAGTACCGGATCAACAACATCCTGGCGCCGAAGGAGCCGGTCCTCACCCCGGAGTATTTCGCGGCGTGCGCCACCTATGTCCCCCCTGACTGGCGCTGGGGCTGGCCCACCACCTCGCGCTACAACGAGTTCAACCTGAACCACCGGATCGACATGTGGATGTCGTATATCAACGACAAATTCCCCGGTGAAAAGCCGGTCTACGAGAAACCCTCGGCGGCCGTCCTGAAGGAAGTGGATGCCGTCCTGGCCAAGTACGCGCTGCCGGAGAAGGAAGACGAATGCGATGCCCGGGAATGGGCCATCATCGGCCACCTCGGCGCCCCCGGCAGCAGAGCAGCCGAGCATTCCGTGGGACCGGCCCCGACCGCGCTGGCTGCCCTCGATGAGGCCGCCATCGAGCGAATCCAGGAGATGCCGGTCAAGTGGGGCGCCCAGTACCTCGTGAACCAGGCGCCGCAGGTCTACCGGGACCCCCGCGTCGAGGCCCAGCTCGGCAACGAGACGGGCTTCGGAGCCATCCTGGACGCCAGCAGCCACAGCACGGATCCGACCCTGGCGGCCCGGGTGCTGATGAACTGGGAGCTGAGTGCCGTGGACCTCAACACCCAGTGGGAAGCGCGCCTGGACAGCCCGGATCTGCGCCTGCGAGCGCTCAGTGCGGGCGCCCTCAGCAGCCAGGAGACGGTGTCCCTGGCCACGGCCGAGAAGCTGCGCCTCGCCTACAAGGGGATCGCGGAGGCCGCCCTGCCGGCGGCAGACCGCCTGGACATCATGGAGCTGTTCCCCACTTCCCCGGAAGTCATCGCCACCTACGCCCCCGCCACCGTGCGGTTCTTCCAGGGGCTGCTCGCCGACCCAGCCGCAGCCGAGGCGGCAGCAGCAAAGCTCTATCTGATCGGCGCCACCGTGACCGCCACGCTCACCCTGCAGGAGGCCTCCGTGGCGGAGGTGGATGCCGTGCGCGCCACGGCCTTCGCCGCACTGCAGAGCCTAGCAATTCAGGACCTACCCAGCGGGGTCCGGTACTGGGCCATCCGGGCTCATGAGGACCTCGACCCAGGGCTGCACAACTCCGCATCGGACCAGGACAACCTGAAGCGGCTCGCCAAGATCTGGTCTGATGCGGTGGTCGTGGGAGATGTGGACGCGCTCCAGGGCGCGGCCATCGCCCTGGCCTCCTTCGATCTGACGGACAAGGTGCCCAGCGCCCTGGTCGAAGCCATGCGCGCCAGCCTCGTCAACCCGGCTTTTGCCACCATCGGCCTCGATATCCGCTACGCCCTGCAGGAGACCGCAGGCGACAAGATTCCCTAGCTTCTGGAGAGAGAGGAATCCCGAACCATCTGAATGCCACACCTGATTTCGCCGATGCCCGGCGCGGGTTACTGAGCCATCCAGTTCCGGACATCCAGGAGCAGCTTATCGGGCTGCGCCGAGGAGACGGAGTGACCGGAGGTTGGATAGTAGGGGTACTGGATGGTGACGCTGGCAGGGGTGGCCAGCGGCGCCAGGGAGCCCGGAACGTAGTTCACCTGGAAGGTGCCGTGGGTCTTCAGGGGCGTCTGGCTGCCCCGCACCGTTGCGACGGACTTGACGATGCTGGCGTGCCGCTCCAGAGCCTTGGGCAGGGCCGGGGAGTAGATCACCAGGTCCAGCTCGGCATCGGTCAGCAGTGTGGAGACCAGGCTGATGTTCTCCAGGAACATGTTGCCGAAGAGGGGCGACTTATCGGGACTGACGGGGAAGCCTTTGACGGTGGCCTGATTGCTCATGAACCGCTTGAAGACGTAGGCGTTGGTGGTGTCGAGGTGGGCGTCCCAGTAGTCCGGTTTGCCGAACTCGGCCTCGAAGGAGCCGGCGCCCTGGGCGCCCAACAGCGAGGCCTGGTAGAGGTTGGACTCCTCCTGGGTTTCGATCCAGGCCTTGGCCCAGTCGGACAGGTCCTCCCCCGCCGTGGCGGTCATGGAGCTCCCGCCCGTGTGGTAGCGGTAGGCTTCGGTCCGCTGCTCTTTCCGGAAGCCGGGGATGTTCCTCACATCCTGGCCGCCGAGCAGGGTGTTCATGGCACTCACGCTGGTCAGGCTCTGGAGCGCGAAGGTCTCCAGGGAATCCGAATAGGCGTAGAAGGGCGAGTTCGCCCACTTGGTGTAGATGTAGCGGTCCCTGCCGCAGAAGGGCAGCACCACGAAGGTGACATAGGTGAACTTGTCGACGTTTCCAGCCCGCAGGAACGGCAGGCCCCAGGCTTCCCGGGAGATCTGGTCGATGACGGAGCCATCCTGGTAGTAGAGGGTGCCGGCTTCCTGGTTCTGGTAGTCCCCCGTGAGCTGCGGCTGGATAAGGATCTGCCGGCCGAACTGCCGGGCCACAATTTCCGGGGCTACGCTCACGGTGCCAGTGGCCAGCCCCTGACTGAAGAAGCTCTTAATCTCCGCCGCCAGGGTGGCGTCCTTGTAGACCTTTGCTCCCGTGCCGTACTGCTCGTGGAAGAGCAGGAGGTTCAGCATGGTGGACACGCGGGTGCCCCCGTAGCTCTCCCCCACCAGCACCACCGGGTTGTTGCGGATATCGCTGTGCTCGTCGAGGAAGCGGAGCAGCACGCGGATCACCTGGGCCGCATCGATGAAGGGGTTCTGGTTCTGCGCATCAAACTCGGCCTGCCGCTTCAGGGTGACATCAGGGTTCGGCATGAGGTTGTAGGAGAACCCGGTCATCGGCGCATCGATGTAGAGCAGGTTGCCGATGGCCGTCCAGCTCTGGGGGTTCTTGGAGAGCTGCGCACCCGCGCTCTGCTGGTGCTCCCGGTCCAGGGTGTAGGGGGCTGTGTTCATGCTGAACAGGTTGCTCGTGGTGGCGCAGCCAGGGCCGCCATTGAGGAACACGAACAGGGGGGCATCCTTCGGAGCCATGCCAGTCGCCGGGAAGTAGGCGTTCCAGATGCGGGCCCGAGTGGAGGTGAGGTTCAGGGTCGCTAGCCCCGTCTTTTGAAAGCTGAAGGGGATGCTCTCGAGTTCCGTGAACCCGGCCTGGCTCTGGCTGGACGGGAGGATCACCGCCAAGTGAGGCCGGGTCGATCCATTCCCGTAGCACCCACCCAGGCTCAGAGCCAGAAGCAGCGCGCCGCCACCAAGCAGACGATTGGCAATCCTCATGGGGGGCACCTCTGGAGCGATTGTGAGACGGAATCAAAAAAAAGATATGCATATCGTCAACGCAGTGTCCAGTTGCGCTAAGTCTGTGAACGTGTAGGGTTATTTCTCCCAAGTTCGCGGGGGCTTTATGAGATAGTCCTCAGTCTCGCATGGAGGACCGGCATGTCCCTCAACCCTGGACTTTGCGGTAGTTCTTCTCCTCAGCCGTCCGGGGCGCCCAGCCCGGCACCCCGCAGGCAACCGCTGCTTCTCCGCCTGTGCCTTGGCGTCCTGCTGGCGGCAACCCTGCTTTCGACCGGATGTTCAGGCAAATCTTCACCTTCCC
>CAITBU010000247.1 GCA_903890595.1 uncultured Holophagaceae bacterium
ACAGTCGATCCCACCGCGGGAGTCGGCACCAACGGCGACTTCTACGTGAACATCACCACGAACATGGTCTTTGGGCCCAAGGTCAACAATGTGTGGCCAGCGGGTTCCGTCAGCATCATCGGCCCCCAGGGCCCGCAAGGTCTCCAGGGCTCCACCGGTGCTCAGGGTGCCGCAGGTGCCGCGGGCCCCCAGGGCCTCACGGGTGCCACCGGCTCGGCCGGACCCATCGGCCCTCAGGGCACGAAGGGTGACACTGGCGCCACGGGCCCCCAGGGCGTGCAGGGCGTGCAGGGTGGGCAGGGCGTCCAAGGCGTGCAGGGCAGTGGGGGTGCGCTCGGAGAGACCGGTGCCACGGGCCCCCAGGGCCAGCAGGGCGTGGCGGGACCGGCGGGCAGCACGGGTGCCACGGGCAGCCAGGGCGCCACGGGTCTGACGGGCAGCACGGGGCCCCAGGGCGTGCAGGGTGTGCAGGGCGTCCAGGGCGTGACGGGCAGCAATGGCCAGATCCTCATCGCAGGCAACGCCGCCCTGTCGGGCACGGTGGACCCCGCGAACAGCGTGGGCGTGAACGGCGACTTCTACGTGAACATCACGACGAACATGGTCTTTGGCCCCAAGATCAACAACGTGTGGCCCAGTGGTTCCGTCAGCATCGTCGGCCCCCAGGGCCAGCAGGGCATCCAGGGCGTGCAGGGCAACCAGGGCACCGGCGGGACCAATGGCGTGAACGGCGCCACCGGACCGCAAGGACCCCAGGGCGTGGCGGGTCCCACGGGGCCCCAGGGCAACACCGGCACCGCCGGGCAGATCCTGATCGCGGGTAACGCGGCTCTGTCGGGCACGGTGGATCCCACCCTCAGCGTGGGCTCGGATGGCGACTTCTACGTGAACATCACCACCAACATGGTCTTTGGCCCCAAGACGGGCGGCCGGTGGCCCGCAGGTTCCGTCAGCATCGTCGGCCCCCAGGGCGCCCCGGGCGTGCAAGGCCAGACGGGTGCTCAGGGCACCACGGGCACTGCCGGTCCTCAGGGCTCGGCTGGCGTGGCGGGCCCCACCGGGTCCACCGGGCCCATGGGCCTCACGGGTCCTGCGGGCCCCAAGGGTGACACGGGTGCAGCTGGCCAGACGGTCATCGCAGGCAAGGCCGTGCTCTACGGCACCACCGACCCTGGCGCAGGCGTAGGCATCGATGGCGACTTCTACATCAACACGACCAGCAGTGTCTTCTTTGGCCCCAAGGCGGGCACCTGGCCCCAGGTGGGCGTGAACATGGTCGGCCCCCAGGGTCCGGCCGGCGCTCAGGGGTCCGTTGGCGCGCAGGGCGCGCAGGGTGTGCAGGGCATCCAGGGCCAGCTCGGCGCCACGGGACCGGCCGGTCCCACGGGTGGCTCCGGCTCGGCCGGGGCGGCGGGTGCGCAGGGCGTGGCCGGCTCCATTGGGGCCCAGGGCGTGCAGGGCGTGCAGGGCGTGCAGGGTGTGCAGGGTGTGCAGGGCAGCAATGGCCAGTCTCTGATCGCAGGGAACGCAGCCCTCTCGGGCAGCAGCAATCCCGGCGCCAGCATCGGCGTGGATGGCAACTTCTACATCAACACCACCACCAACATGCTGTTCGGCCCCAAGGCCGGCGGCGTCTGGCCGGCCGGTTCGGTGAGCATCGTCGGGCCGCAAGGCCAGCAGGGCAGCCAGGGCATCCAGGGCCCCCAGGGCACGGCGGGTGCCAACGGCATCAACGGCGCCACCGGCCCCCAGGGCCCCCAGGGCGTGGCCGGTGTCGCGGGCGCGCAGGGGAATGTCGGCACAGCCGGCCAGATCCTGATTGCGGGCAATGCCGCCTTGTCGGGCACGGTGGATCCCGCGAACAGCGTGGGTGGGAACGGCGACTTCTACGTGAACATCACGACGAACATGGTCTTTGGGCCCAAGACGGGTGGCGTGTGGCCGAGTGGTTCCGTGTCCATCATCGGCCCCACGGGGGCGCAAGGCCTTCAGGGCACGGTGGGCGCTCAGGGTGTGGCGGGTCCGGCCGGTCCGCAGGGTCTGGTGGGCGCGACGGGCGCCATGGGCCCCCAGGGCCTCACGGGTGCCACCGGTGCCACGGGCGCCACGGGAACGCAGGGTCTCCAGGGTACGGCCGGCTCGACCGGCGCCACCGGCGTGGCCGGGTCCCAGGGTGCCACCGGCCCAGCCGGTGCCACCGGCGCCCAGGGTGCGACGGGTACGGCTGGACCGCAGGGCACTGCGGGTGTGACCACCGCCATGGTGGCCGGCAGTGCCGCGCTGTCGGGCCCGGTTGATCCCAGCAACAGCGTGGGCGGGAACGGCGACTTCTATGTGAACACCACCACCAACATGCTGTTCGGCCCCAAGACCGCAGGCGTCTGGCCCGCGGGTACCGTCAGCATCATCGGCCCCCAGGGCCAGCAGGGCATCCAGGGCGTCCAGGGCATCCAGGGCATCGCCGGGGTCAAGGGCGTCGATGGCGCCACCGGCCCCCAGGGCACGCAGGGTCCCACCGGACTCCAGGGCGTGCAGGGCACGGCCGGCATCACCACGGCCATGGTGGCCGGCAAGGCCGCCCTGAGCGGCACGCAGGATCCCAGCAACGACCTCGGCAGCGACGGGGACTTCTATGTGAACACCACCACCCACACGCTGTTTGGCCCCAAGGCCGGCAACACCTGGCCGGCGGGTTCCGTCAGCATCATCGGCCCCCAGGGCCAGCAGGGCGTCCAGGGCAGTCAGGGCACCGTGGGTCCCACGGGTGCGACGGGTGCGACGGGTGCGAGCGGTGCCACGGGCGCCACGGGCCCCCAGGGCATTCAGGGCGTCACGGGCAGCGATGGCAAGACCGTCATCGCCGGCAAGGCCGTGCTGAACGGGAGCATTCCCCCGACGGCTGCGATCGGCACGGACGGCGACTTCTACATCAACACCAGCAGCAACCTCCTCTATGGGCCCAAGGCCGCTGGCGTTTGGCCGGCGGGCACGGTCAACATGGTTGGCGCCACGGGTGCCACCGGCGCCCAGGGTTCGGTCGGTGCGACCGGTGCCACGGGTGCCACCGGTGCGACCGGTGCCACAGGAGCGACGGGCGCAACGGGTACGGCCGGTGCCACGGGCACCGCCGGTGCCACGGGTGCCGCCGGCAGCAATGGCCTGGACGGACGCACCGTCTGGTCCGGGGTGACGGCCCCCTCGGCCAGCCTCGGTCAGGATGGCGACTTCTACTACAACACCGCCTCCCGCAGCATGTACGGCCCGAAGGCCGCCAGTGCCTGGCCCACGGGCGTGGCGCTGACCGGGGCGGACGGCGCCCAGGGCAGTGCGGGCGCCACCGGTGCCCCCGGCAACACGGGCGCCACGGGCCCCCAGGGCCCCACGGGCACCACGGGCCTGCAGGGCACCGCGGGCATCACCAGTGTGCTGGTGGCCGGCAACGCCGCCCTCTCCGGCACCATCGATCCCGCCAACACCGTCGGTGTGAATGGGGACTTCTATGTGAACACCGCCACCGGCACGCTGTTTGGCCCCAAGGCCGGCGGCGTCTGGCCCGCCGGCACCGTCAGCATCGTCGGCCCCCAGGGCCAGCAGGGCGTCCAGGGTCCGCAGGGCGTGCAGGGTGCCGCCGGTGCCAACGGCGTCAATGGCGCCACCGGTTCCCAGGGTGCCCAGGGCCCCTTGGGTTCCACGGGGCCGCAAGGCATCGCCGGGGCCAACGGCCAGGTCATGGTGGCCGGCAAGGCCGCCCTGTCTGGCGCTGCTGATCCCAGCAGCCAGGGCGTGGACGGCGACTTCTACATCAACACCACGACGAACATGCTCTTTGGCCCCAAGGCCAGCGGCGTCTGGCCGGCGGGCACGGTGTCCCTCATTGGCGCCCAGGGCCAGCAGGGCATTCAGGGCGTGACGGGCCTCACCGGTGCGCAGGGTCCCAGCGGTCCGACCGGCTCCACGGGTATCCAGGGCGTGCAGGGCGTGCAGGGTACGGCGGGCAGTGACGGCCGCACCATCATCGCCGGCAAGGCCGTGCTCAACGGCACCGCCAACCCCCTGTCGGCCACGGGCACGGACGGGGACTTCTACCTGAACACCACCACCAGCACCCTCTTTGGGCCCAAGGCCAGCAGCGCCTGGCCCGTGGCCGGGGTCAACCTGATCGGCCCCGCCGGACCGGCCGGCCCCCAGGGCACCACCGGCCCCGCCGGCGCCACCGGTCCTGCGGGTCCGGCCGGCACCACCGATGCCAGCGGCATCAGCAGCGGCGTGCTCCCCATCGCTAACGGTGGCACGGGCTCCAGCACCGGCTCCATCACCGGCAGCGGCCCCCTTGTTTTAACGGCCGGGGGCACCAACCAGAGCGTGACCCTGGCGCCCAGCGGCACGGGCAGCACGGTGCTGAACGGGCAGGTGGGCGTCGGCACCGCCGCGCCCAATGCCAACGCAGCCCTGGAAGTCAGCAGCACCAACAAGGGCTTCCTGGTGCCGCGGGTGGCCCTGGTGAACAGCTTCGACCCAGCCCCCCTCACGGCCCATGTGGCCGGCATGATGGTCTTCAATACCGCCACGGTCGGCGATGTGACGCCCGGGTTCTATTTCAACAACGGCCTGGTCTGGAGCAAGGGCACCTCTTACGCGGTGCTGCCGGTCATCAGCACCACGGCCGCTACCAGCATCACCAGCACGGCCGCCACCTCCGGCGGCACCATCAAGACCGACGGCGGGGCGGCCATTACCGCCAGCGGCGTGTGCTGGAGCAGCACCGCCGGTCCCACGCTGTCCAACAGCCGGACCACGGACAACGCTGGCTCCGGGAGCTTCTCCAGCAGCCTCACCGGGCTGCTGCCGGGCACCACCTACTATGTGCGGGCCTATGCCACCAACAGCGTGGGCACCGCCTACGGCACCCAGGTGACCTTTGTCGCCGTGGCCAACCTCCCGACGCTCACCACCGTGGCTGTTACCGCCGCCACCAGCACCACCGCCGCCTCCGGTGGCACCATCACCGCCACCGGCGGGGCCGCCATCACCGCCAATGGCGTGTGCTGGAGCACCACCGCCAATCCCACCGTGGCTGATACCAAGACCACGGATACGGTCGTGCAGTCCGGCAGCTACGCCAGCAGCCTCACGGGCCTCAGTGCCGGCACCACCTACTACCTCCGCGCCTACGCCACCAACAGCGCGGGCACGGCCTACGGCGCCCAGGTGAGCTTCAGCACCGCCGCCGTGGTACCCACGCTGACCACCACCACGGCCAGCAGCATCACCGCCACCGGGGCCGCCCTGGGCGGCAGCCTCAGCGCCACCGGTGGGGCCACCATCACCGCCAACGGCGTGTGCTGGAGCACCGCGGCCAATCCGACGATCACCGATAGCAAGACCAGCGAAACCGCCGTGCAGTCCGGCGCCTTTACCAGCAGCCTGACGGGCCTTACGGCCGGTACGACCTACCATGTGCGGGCCTACGCCACCAACAGTGCGGGCACGGCCTACGGGGCCGATGTCACCTTGACCACCCTGGCCGTCGCCCCGACCCTGACCACAACGACGGTTTCCGCCCTCGCCCAGACCAGCGCCACCTCCGGCGGCACCATCAGTGCCACCGGCGGGGCCACCATCACCGCCAACGGCGTGTGCTGGAGCACCGCGGCCAATCCGACGATCACCGATAGCAAGACCACGGACACCGCCGTGCAGTCCGGCGCCTTCGCGAGCAGCCTCACGGGGCTGACGGCCAGCACCACCTACCATGTGCGCGCCTACGCCACCAACAGCGTTGGCACCGCCTACGGGGCGGATGTCAGCTTCACCACGCCGGCCCCCGCCATCACGGCCCCCACCCTCAGCACCACGGCGGTCAGCAGCATCGCCGCCACCACCGCCACCTCCGGCGGCAGCATCAGCGCCACGGGCGGGGCCACCATCACCGCCAACGGCGTGTGCTGGAGCACCACCAGTGGGCCCACCGTGGCCCTCAGCACCAAGACCACGGACACCGCGGTACAGTCCGGCGCCTTCGCCAGCAGCCTCACGGGGCTGACGGCGGGCACCACCTACTACGTCCGCGCTTACGCCACCAACAGCGTCGGCACCGGCTATGGCAGCGAGGTGAGCTTCACCACCAGCGCTGCGGCGGCCCCTGGGGCACCGACCATCACAACGAACTTTGTCCTCAGCCAGTCAGGGGCAACAGCCCAGGGCTTTGGCGGGGTCGTCACTGAAGGCACGTCATCTATCAGCGTCGTGGGTGGCTGCTGGAGCACCACCCCCAACCCAACCCTGGCGGCCAACTCTGCAACGGGAAGCTTTACTTATTTGAATAGCGTGTGGTCGTTCAACCTCACGGGTTTGGCCGCTGGCACCAAGTACTACGTCCGGGCCTATGCGATCAACACTGCCGGTACAGCTTACGGCAATGAGATGACTGTGATCGCTGCGGCCCCAGGGATCTATACGACGACGGCCATGCCGAGCGCGCTCACCGCCTATACGGGTGGTGGCAACGTGCAGTATGCAGGGACAAGTCCCGTCACCGCCCTGGGCACCTGCTGGAGTACAGCAGCCAACCCAACCGTGGCCGACAGCAAGAGCACTGACACGGTCGTACAGTCCGGCGGCTTCAGCAGCACCCTCACGTCCCTCGTCCCTGGCACTACCTACTACTATCGCGCCTATGGCACCAACACCTATGGCACCAACTACGGACCTGAATACTCCCTCATCGCGGGCGTCCCTGCAGTCTTGAGCAGGCCCTCAGTTACTAGCAGTGCCGCAGATGGCAGCACGGCAAATGCCAGTATCGCCATCGCCGACAACTTCGGGGTTGCCATCAGCGATATTGGATTCTGCTGGAGCAGCACCAACATGGCACCCACCCTGGCTGACAGTCACACCAGCGGGACCCTGGTGCAGTCCGGCAGCTTCACCAGCACTCTCACCGGCCTGAGCACAGGCACCCGATACAATGTGCGCGCCTACGCCACCAATACCAACGGCACGTTCTACTCCACCGCCACTACTTACACGGCGGTTGCGGCTGTCGTGGCCCCGACCCTCAGCACCACGGCGGTGAGCAGCATCGCCGCCACCAGCGCCACCGCCGGCGGTAGCATCTCCGCCACGGGCGGGGCGGCCATCACCGCCAACGGCGTGTGCTGGAGCACCAGCACCGGGCCCACCGTGGACCTCAGCACCAAGACCACGGACAGCGCCGTGCAGTCCGGCGCCTTCAGCAGCAGCCTCACGGGGCTGACGGCCAGCACCACCTACTATGTCCGGGCCTACGCCACCAACAGCGTCGGCACCGGCTACGGCAGCGAGGTGAGCTTCACCACTGCCGCCGCCTCCGCGGGGCTGGCGACCCTGGCAAATACCCAGATCCAGAACTCCTCGGCCACCGTAGCAGGCGGCTGGGCTTTGGTCTCGGACATCGGCGGCTCCGCCATCACCGCCGAAGGCGTGTGCTGGAGCACCGCCGCCAACCCGACCCTGGCAGACAGCTCTGCGGCCTCACCGTACCTGGCCCAAGCCAACGGCATGCTGTCCTTCAGCATCACGGGGCTGACCGCCGGCACCACCTATCATGCGCGGCCCTATGCCACCAATGCCGCTGGGACGGCCTATGGCCCCGAGGTCACCTTCGTGGCCGGGACCCCGGCTGTCACTACGGGACTGGCGAACAGCAGCAGCGCCACCAGTGCTTTGGTTGCTTCCACGGTCACTTCCACGGCCGGTTCCAGCCTCACGGCCGTAGGCATCTGCTGGAGCACCACGAGCAATCCGTCGCTCACGGACAGCCATACTTCCGACACCATCCCTTTGTACCCACCGGCAATTTATAACAGCAGCCTCACGGGCCTGACGGCCGGCACCACCTACCACTACCGCGCCTATGTCACCAACGCGATCGGAACCACCTACGGGCAGGACGCAACCTATGTGGCCGGCACACCGGGGCTGAGCCTTGGCGCCATCAACCTGACGAGTGCCGATGGTACCACCGGGACAGCCGCGGCCACGGTCAACGGGTACGGCAGCACCATCACCGCCATGGGGATCTGCTGGGGGCCTACTCCCCCCATCTCGCTTCCCACGCTCACTGACAGCCATACCAGTGAGACGCCGGTGCAGTCCGGCTCCTTCACCAGCAACCTCACGGGCCTGACGCTAGGCTCCTTGTACAACTTCCGGGCCTATGCCACCAATGCCTACGGCACGGCCTACAGCACCCCGGCCATGGCCACCTCGACGAAACCGGACACCGTACCCATCCTGTCGGCCACCGCGGCGGCCTCCAGCATCACGCAGACCAGCGCCACCTCGGGGGGTACCATCGACTCCATCGGGGGCAACAGCCAGAACCTCAGTGCCTGGGGGATCTGCTGGAACACAAGTCCCAGCCCCACCACCAGCAACAGCAAGACCACCAACTTAAGCTACAAGCTTGGTAGCTTCACCAATAACCTCACGGGGCTGACTGCAGGCACGACCTACTATGTGCGCGCCTACGCCACCAACGGGCTCGGTGTCGGGTATGGGCCGGAGATCAGCTTCACGACCGGCGGGGCTGTCGTCACCATCCCCACCGTGAGCACGGACAGCGGGGTTTCCGCAACCTACTCCGGTATAACAATTTATGGAACGGTCCAGTCCTCGGGTGGCGGGACTCTCACGGGCGTCGGTGTCTGCTGGGGCCCCTCAGCCAACCCGGACATCAACGGCAGCCACACGACGAGCGCGGCTGTCACTGGGTTCTTCGGGCTCACCATCACTGGCCTGACGCCCCTTACCACCTACCATGCGCGGGCCTATGCCACCAACAGTGCTGGCACGGGCTATGGCAATGACTATACGTTCACCACCTACGACTCCGTTGCCCCCTTTCCCGCCACCACGGCTGCCACCAGCATCAGCTCCCAAGGGGCCACGGTTGGCGGAAGCATCCTGGACAACGGCGGCGCAACGATCACCGAAAACGGCATTGCCTGGAGCGCCACCAACAGCAACCCCACGGTCAGTGACAACAAGACCACGGACACCCCCGTCCAGTCTGGGGCCTTCACCCACGTGCTGACGGGGTTGGCCCCGGGCACCACCTACTACTACCGGGCTTATGGCACCAATAGGTGGGGTACGAGGTATGGGACGGCACTGAACTTCACCACCAGCGCCGTGGTCCCGACCCTCAGCACCACGGCGGTCAGCAGCATCGCCGCCACCACCGCCACCTCCGGGGGCAGCGTCAGCGCCACCGGTGGTGCCACCATCAGCGCCGTCGGCGTGTGCTGGAGCACCAGCACCGGACCCACCGTGGACCTCAGCACCAAGACCACGGACAGCGCCGTGCAGTCCGGCGTCTTCACCAGCAGCCTGACGGGCCTCACCGCCAGCACCACCTACTATGTCCGGGCCTACGCCACCAACAGTGCCGGCACCGCCTACGGACCTGAGGTCAGCTTCACCACCGCCGCCCCTGTTGGGGTGCCGACCGTCCTCACCTGGTCGGTCACCACCATGTCCTTGACGACGGCCACTGTCCAGGGCTTACCCACCAGTGTGGGCACATCGCCCATCACCGCCAACGGCGTGTGCTGGAGCACCAGCCCCAGTCCCACGACCAGCAGCAGCAAGACCACCGAACCCGCCGTGCAGAACATTTTCTTTACCAGCAACTGAACCGCCCGGTATTTCTTGGACAGATGGTTGAGTGTATTCACGCAGCCGCTCCAGTGCCAAGGAGGTCCTGACGGACCAGTGCGGGAGGCCGGTGGTTGTGGCGTTCGATGAGCCACTGGTGGTTGTAGAGATCGCGGAATTCCTGGAGGGCCTGGTTGAGGTCCTCGATGTTGGCGAAGGTGTGGAGCCAGAGAAGTTGCTCCTTGAGGGTGCGCCAGAAGCGTTCGATGCACCCATTACCTTCCGGGGCGCGGACGAAGGAGGGGCTGGAGTCCATGCCCAGGAAGCGCAGTTCGGCCTGGAAGGCCCTGGAGATGAACTGGCTGCCATTGTCGTGACGAAGCTTCAGGCCGGAAGCAATGGCCTTCCCCACACCGCCGAAGCTGGCCCGGCAGGCCTGGTGGAGGGGCACGATGGCCTCGTATCGGTCGGCCTTGAGGGCGGCATGGATGCCGAGCAACTCGCAGGTGCAGTGGTCGTAGATGCCAAAGATCGTGGCCTGCTGGCCATCGAGCAGCATGGTCGCGGTGGCATCCGTCCCCCACAT
>CAITBU010000248.1 GCA_903890595.1 uncultured Holophagaceae bacterium
GCTCAAGATCCAGGCCCAGGTCTTTGGGGAGATCACCCAGCCCAGCGCCCGGGTCTTCATCCAGGAAAAGGACGCTCAGATTCAGCGCCTCGCCGCTCGGTGGAAGGCCTTCTACGAGAACGTCACCCTGCAGGAGTACCCCTGGGAGTCCCTGGCCAATGGCTGGTTCGACGTGCAGCGGGCCATCACGGACATCCCCACCAAGCAGGTGAAGATCCTCCACCCCGTGAGCGGCGTGGTGACCTTCCAGGGCCGCCAGTCCTCCAGCGGGAGCCCCATCACCGGTGCCGAGGTCCTGGGCCTCCAGTGGTACGACCCCGGGGCCGGGTACAAGCCCACCTGGGGCCTCGGCGTGCTGGTCACCCTGAAGGCCGAGGGCGAGCGCAGCAGCGGCCTGGGCCTGATCGCGTCCTACCGCGACTTCAAGTTCGGCTACCGCCAGAGCCGCCGCAACGATGGCCAGCGGGTCGACCAGGCCATCATCTCCATCAACCTCGCCCGCTACTTCGACTTCGCCCCCAGCCGCACCCTCAAGCAGGCCGTGGACAAGCTGCAGGGAGGGAAGGGGGACTAGGGCTGGGCTGCCCGTTATGGCTCATCCTCAGGGCTGGAGGTGGAGTCTCACCCAGGCCAGGACGGTTTCTGCGTGCTGTATGGCTTCGCGATGTTCACCTGCAGTGACCGGCTCAAATCCGCCCGGGTAGCGCGTTTCAAGGGCATAACGCGTCAGGATCGCAGCCTGGTCTAGGGCCTCAGTGATCTCGAGCCCCAGCTCTTCCAGTCCCAGGAGCAGGCGATCCAGGTCGTGCGTGAAGAGGAACTCCTTCCCCCTGGAGATGTACAACGCTTTGAAGGCCTTCTCGGCGGCCTGCTGGGCTTGGTAGCAGAGGTCCTCGAGCATGACGCCTTCGCCTTGTAGCTTCGCCAGCGCCAGATTCGCCTGGGCACGCTGTAGCCACTCTTCAGGGCTCCCGCGTTCGGGCCTAGGCGGCATGGTAGAGCTCCTTCCCTTCCTTCAGGGCCTGGCGATAAACCAGGCCAAGGGAGTCCCCGTAAAGGGCCAGATCCCCGACCGTGGCTACCACGATGTCCTTGGGATAGGGAAAGCGCCGCAGGCTGCGGTACACCACTGTGGCGGTCTCTCGGCGGTGGATCCCATCAGGCATCACCACCAGCACATCCAGGTCACTATCCGGTCCCATGTCTCCACGGGCCGCCGACCCGAAGAGAATGATCTGGACGGGATGAACAGCTGCGATGATGCGGCGCACCAGTTCGTTCAGGACTTCAATGGGAACCACAGGCACCTCCAGTCCGCAGCCTCTTCCGTTCGGTTGGACCGATCCCAGACATTGGGCCGACTCCCTTCCATCTCCCAGGTCAGGGTATAGCCTGACGAACCGTTCCGCCAACATCGACCTCACCGCCGACCAGAAACAGACCCACTGCCCCCGACTCAGACCTGCCAGTCCTCGACCAGCAACCCCTCGATGCGATTGAACTCCTGGGTGTTGTGGGTGATCACCGTCATCCCGTAGGCGAGGGCCGTGGCTGCGATGAGCAGGTCCCGGGGGCCGCTCTGCTGTCTGCGGGTCTCGTGGAGCAGCCTGCCCCAGATCATGGCGGCTTCGCTGGTGAAGTCGATGGGCGCAAACAGGGCCAGGAGCTGCTGCCAGTGCTCCCACATGGCGATGGCTTTTTCGGTCGGGTGCTGGACGATGCCCTTGTGGATCTCCCCGGTGGTGATGACCGAGTAGCAGATGGCAGACGGAGAATGCGACTTCAGCTTGCTGATCAGGACCGGGTTCTTCCGCCGCAGCGCAACCAGGGCGTTGGTATCCAGGAGGTACAGCATCAGAGGTCGGCAATGTCAGGGCTGGCGATGGCCACCTGGCCCACTTCCTCCTCCATGGGGGGCATCGCCTCAACGGCCGCCCAGTAGGCAGGGTCCCAAGCAGCTAGCTCCAGCGGCTCGAGGATCACCGCATGCCCAACCTTGCGTGCCTGGACACTCCGCACGCTTGGGTCGAACCGGCACGACTGCGGCAAGCGCACCGCCTGGGAACGACCGTTCATAAAGATGCTGGCACGCTCCATGGGGTACCCCTCCACTGAAAAGTATATACCCGGTATATACCATCGCAAGGGGCAGGGCGGAACCGCAGAACCATCCTGTTCATCGGTGGCTGGTTTTTCTTCTGCACCAGCGCGCGAAGTCAGCCCCGAATAACCGCCTGGGACACGTGCACCTGCCCGCCCGCCACGCTGGGATCGATGCAGGTGGCCACGCCCCCGATGGGCTTCCAGCCCGTCGCAATGGCCGCATTCACCAGCTCCGAGAGGCTGTCGGTGCCGTCTTCCACAAAGGCCGAGATCGCCGTGAGCACCTTGTATTCCATCGGAACCTCCTGCAGCCTGGGCCAGCCGAAACGCTCGGCGGTCCCCCACACAGATGGGATCGGACAGGCGGAGGGTGGGCTGTAGTTCGGGGGGGCCGCTCTTCCGCCGCCTCCAGCTGAAGGCTGCCAGCGGTCAGGCTTCTCCGGGCTGCGAGGCCGGGGCCTCGTCTGCTGTCGTGTTGGGGGCCGGTCGGCCCTGCCACTTCCAGAGCAGGACGATCCCCAAGACCACGGCGACCGAGCCAAAGACGCTGGCCTCCGGTCCGAAGGCACCCCCACTGATCCACTCGGCTCTGCCGTGGAAGAGCGGCTGGACCCAGCCACGCTGGCTGTTGCCACTCACGCCGAAGCCCAGCACGCTGCCCTGGCACCAGTTCCACCCCAGGTGAATGCCAATCGGTAGCGCCAGGCTGCGGGTGCGGAGGTAGGCCAGACCCAGCAGGACCGCCGCCAGGGCGATGCCAAGCGAAGCCCAGAGCTTGGTCGCACCATGCATGCCGGGGTTGCTCCAGTGGGCCAGGGCGAAGAAGAGGGCCAACAGGGCCTGGGTGGGCCACACCCCCAGGCCGTCGAGGAGGCGCTGGAAGACGAACCCCCTGAAGAGGCTCTCCTCCCAGAAGGCCACCAGGGTGAAGGTCAGGAGGCCCAGGCTCAGGGCTCGCAGGCTGCGGGCTGGATCCAGCTCCCAGGTCACCGCGCCGAGGCTCC
>CAITBU010000249.1 GCA_903890595.1 uncultured Holophagaceae bacterium
GAGACCCTCCGCCGGGAGGCCATGAACCGGGCCCGGGACACGGGCAGCACGGTCCTCACCGGGCGGGTCCGCCTCTACCAGGAGGGGGACAAGGACATCCAGTTCGGAACCCTCCTCTACGCACCTGTCTACAAGTTCGGAGCACCCCTCGCCACCGTGGAGGAGCGACGCCAGTCCTTCCGTGGTTGGGCCTACTACCCCCTGCGGATGAGCAACATGGTGGAGGGCATCCTCCGGGGCGAAGCGGAGGGTCTCGATGTCCACCTCTTCGATGGCGTTGAGGGGGGGCCCCGGGAGCTCCTGTACGACTCCACCCCGGCCACGCCCATTCCGGGCATCCGGGTGACCACCCGCAGCATGGAAGCCGGCGGACGGCCCTGGATCCTGGTCATCGAACCCAACAGCAGAGGGGCCGCGGTCCTTGGGGCGGGCCGGCACTGGGGTGCCCTCATCACTGGGACCCTGGCCAGCCTGTTCCTGGCGGTGTTCTTCTTTGGCCTCACTCGCTCCGAGCGCAGGGCCCTGGATCTGGCCGATGAGCAGGCCGCTCGCCTGCTGGCCAGCGAGGCCCAGTTCCGAGCCATCTTCGAGTCCGCTCCCATCGGCATGGCCCTGGTGGAGATCTCCACCCGCCGGTTCCTCACCGTGAACCCCCGCATGTGCGAGACCTTCGGGTATCCCCGGGAGGCCTTCCTGCGCCTCAACCTGGCCCGCCTATCCCACCCCCAGGATGCCGCCTGGGACCAAGGCCTGTGGGACCGCCTCGTGAGCGGCACGCCTGAGTCCATCCAGATGGAGCGCCGCTTCATCCACCGGGACGGGCACCAGATCCAGGGCTACCTGGGCATGGTCCCCCTGCCCTCCGAGCCCGGCGATCCCCCCTGCTGCGTGATCCTGCTGGAGGACATCACCGAGCGGAAGAGTGCCGTGAAGGCCCTGGCGGAGAGCGAGTCAAGCTTCCGCAACTTCTTCGAGAAGAACAGCTCCGTGATGTTGCTCATCGAGCCCGGCAGCGGTCGGATCGTGAACGCCAACCACGCTGCCGAGACCTTCTACGGCCACCCCAGGGCCATCCTACTGACCATGCGCATCGATCAGATCAACCTGATGCCACCAGAAGAGATCGCCCTCGAGCGCCACCGAGCCATCCGGGAGGACCGCACCCACTTCCGCTTCCCCCATCGGCTAGCCAGCGGTGAGGTGCGGGAGGTGGAAGTCTATTCCACGCCCACCCTGGTGGCGGGCAACACCCTGCTGTTCTCCATCATCCATGACGTGACCGAGCGGGCCCGGGCCGATGCGGCCCTGCAGGAGAGCGAGCGGCGCTTCCGCACCCAGAGCCAGCGGCTCCAGGAAGTCATCTGGGGCACGGATGCCGGCACCTGGGAGTGGAACGTCCAGACCGGCGAGACCATCTTCAACGAGCGCTGGGCCGAGATCCTCGGCTTCACCCTCCGGGAGCTCTCCCCCGTCAACATCGACACCTGGACCAACCTGAGCCACCCCGAGGACCTCCTGCGGTCCCGCGAGCTCCTCCGCCGCTGCTTCGAGCGGGAGAGCCCCACCTACGAGTGCGAGACCCGGATGCGCCACAAGGATGGCCACTGGGTGTGGGTGCTGGACCGCGGCAGCGTGGTGGAGTGGACCGAGGATGGCAAGCCGCTGCGCATGTCTGGTACCCACCAGGACATCACCGAGCAGAAGAGCCTCGAAGAGGAGATTCGCCACCGCCAGGTGCTGCTGGAGGACCTCAACCGCTCCCTGGACGCTCGGGTGCACCAGGCCCTGGATGAGCTGCGCGAGAAGGACCAGATGCTCATCACCCAGGGTCGCCAGGCCGCCATGGGCGAGATGATCGGGAACATCGCCCACCAGTGGCGCCAGCCCCTCAACGCCCTCGGCATGATCCTATCCAACCTCAATGATGCCTATCGCTTCGGGGAGCTCGACTTGGCCCTACTGGAGCGCTCGGTGGCCGACGGGTCCGTCCTGGTCCAAAAGATGTCCTCCACCATCAATGACTTCCGGAACTTCTTCCGACCCGACAAGGAAGCCTCGGCCTTCTCCGCCCTGGTCCAGATCCAACAGGCCATGGCCATGGTGGATGCAGGCTTCCGGAACAACGGCATCACCCTGCAGATCCAGAGCCAGCTGGACATGACCCTGCGGGGCTTCCCCAACGAGTACTCCCAGGTCATCCTCAACCTCTTGACCAACGCCCAACACGCCATCCAGAAGTCCGGCACCAAAGACGGCCTGGTGACCATAACACTCAGCACCGAAGGGAACTCTGGCTGCGTGCATGTCCGGGACAACGGGTGTGGCATCCCCCCGGAGATTCTGGAAAAGATCTTCGAGCCCTACTTCAGCACCAAGGAGATGGGTACTGGGATCGGGCTCTACATGTCGAAGCAGATCATCGAACGCAGCATGGGCGGACGCATCGAAGCGAAGAACGTCGACCGGGGTGCGGAGTTCACCATCTGCACGCCGCTGGGCAAGGAGGGGCCGTGACCACCGCAATCCAGGACGCCGAATTTCTGAAGACCTTGACCGTGCTGTACGTGGAGGACGAGGATCTGGCCCGCACTCAGACCGAGGCCTTCCTCCGGCGCCGGGTCGGCAGGCTCATCTCCGCAGCGAATGGGGCCCTGGGCCTGGAGGCCTTTCGCACCGAATCGATCCATCTGGTGGTTACGGACCTGCTCATGCCCGTCATGGGCGGGCTGGCCATGGCCGCGGAGATCCGCAAGCTGGCCCCCTCCACTCCGATCATCGTCACCACGGCCTTCGAGCAGACCGACTACCTCATGAGCGCCATCGACATTGGCGTAGAGAAATATGTGATCAAGCCCGTGCAGAGCGAGCGACTGGAGACGGCCCTCCTGGAGTGCGCTCACCGCCTGGCCGCCGAAGCCCTGTTCCGGAAGCAGGCCTGGCTGGAGGCTGAGGTCCTGCGCGCCCGCCACAAGGAGAGCCTGCGCATCCTCACGGCGGGCATCGCCCACGACTTCAACAACCTCCTGCAGGCCATCCTCACGGCCTTCAGCCTGGCCAAGCTCAAGGTCCCCAAAGACAGCGATGCCCTGCGCAGCCTCGAGATCGGGGACCGCAGCTCGGAACAGGCCCGGGTCCTGGCCAAGCGCCTCTTCACCCTGGCCATGGGTGCCGACGCCATGGACCACACGGGCACCATCGAAGCCCTGGTGCGAGAGAGCGTCACGCACACCCTCGTGGGTTCGCCGGTCCAGGTCGCCTTCGACCTCCGCTGCGAGAACACCCCCATCCGCTACAACCTATCCAGCCTGCGCCAGGTGATAGCCAGCCTGGTCCAGAACGCCCGGGAGGCCATGCCTGGGGCGGGCGACCTCAAGGTGGCTGCCAGCGAGAAAGAACTCAGCGAACAGGAAGCCTCGGTCCTCCGCCTCCCCCCGGGCCGGTACCTGCACCTGCGCTTCAGCGACACGGGGGCCGGCATCCCTGCCGCCAACCTGCCCATGATCTTCGAGCCCTACTTCAGCACCAAGGAGCGGGGTGCTCAGCGGGGCATGGGCCTCGGCCTGGCCCTCTGCGACACCCTGGTGCGCTCCCACGCAGGGGCCATCACCGCCGAGTCCGAGCCGGGAGCAGGCGCCACCTTCCACCTCTACCTGCCGGTGGCTACAGGGGCCTAGCCCTGCAGCAGCGCCACCGCCTGCGCCCGCCCAGCCAGGTCCGGGGCCTTGCCCTGGAAGCTCTTGCCGGAGCCACCACCCTTGGCGCCCAGGGCCTCTGCCACCCCGCGCCCCAGGGCCGGGATGTCCAGGGCCGCCTCCGACCCGGCGCTGAGCAGGAAGACGCCCTGCCCCGCGGCCTCGGCGGTGAGGAACACGGTCTTGGCGGGAGCAGCGGTCAGCACCAGACGGGCGAGCCGCTGCAGGAAGGCCATGTCCCGCTCCCCCAGATGGGCTTCTGCCAGGACGCCGGGAGCCGCAGCCAGCCCGCCTGCCAGGGCCTCGGCCAGCTCCTCTTCGGTGCGCCGGAGGCGCTTCTCGGCCCCCAGGGCCTGTTCCAGCTTTCCCTGGAGCACCGCCACCAGTTCGGCATCCGGGGCCCCCAGCAGGCCGCGCAGGGCAGCGGTGCGGGCCTCGTGGGCAGCCAGGCGTCGGCGCACCCGTCCTCCCGCGACAAAGAACAGCCGAAGGCCGCCGCGCAGGGGTTCTGTGCCCAGCAGGACCATGCTCTCGAGCTCGCCGGTGTGCCTCAGATGGGTACCGCCGCACGTGTTCAGATCCACGCCTTCGATCTCCACGAGGCGGATGTCACCCACATGTCCATCGGGTAGGCCCCGGCTCCGGACCTTCTCCCGAGCGTAGCCTTCGGCGTCCACCCGGCGGGCCCGCACGGGGCGGGCGGCTCGAATCTCCTGGGCGATGGCCTCCTCCAGTCGGGCCCGGTCGCCGGGGGTGAGGGTTGGCA
>CAITBU010000250.1 GCA_903890595.1 uncultured Holophagaceae bacterium
GCCCCAGGTCCAGGGGCTGCAGCCCCGCCCGCAGCAGGCTCTGGACCTCGGCCTCCACCCAGCCGCCCTCGGGACCGATGGCCAGAGTGATGGGAGCGGCCAGCACCGCCGGAGCGTTCTGGCCACTGCCCGGGTGGGCCAGCAGGCCCGTGCCGCCCTCCAGCAGACCCGGCAGCTCATCCTCCACGAAGGGCCGGAAGAGCCGCGCCAGGCGCAGGTCCGGCAGCACCGTGTCCTTGGCCTGCTCCAGCCCCAGGAGCAGCTGCTGGCGCAGGTTCTCGGGGCTCAGGCGAGGGCTGGCCCAGTAGGCCTTCTCCACCTTCCAGGCGTTGAGCAGCACCAGGCGGGTGGCGCCCAGGCTGGCGGCAGCGGCCACCACGCGGTTCAGCACCTTGGGGCGCGGCAGGGCCACCACCAGGGTCAGGGGCAGCTTGGGGGGTGGGGCCTGATCCAAGCTCACCTCCAGCTCCAGGACCTCAGCGTCCAGGTGCAGCACCCGCCCCCGGCCCATGGCACCGCCCAGGAGGCCCACCGCCAGCTCCTTCCCCACCACCGCCCGGTGCACCTCGCGCACATGGGCCAGACGGCGCCCCGTGAGGCGGGCCCGGTCCGGCGCCACCAGGTCCTCAGGGAGCAGCAGGACCAGGTTCATGAGCGGGCCTTCCGGGCCTTGGGCTTGGCCCGGCCAGCCACGGCGATGGCCTTGGTCATCCACACTGCCAGCTGGTCGGGATCCTCCAGCACCTCGCTGGGCAGCTCGTAATACTGCATGGGCTTGGCCGGGTCCCCGAAGGGCAGGAAGGGACCCATGCCGGCGGCCTCGAAGTCTGGGCGGTTGGTGGCGTCCACCTTGAAGTAGAGGACCTCGTTCGCCACCAGCGCGAAAGTACGGCCTTCCGCAAAGATGGCCAGACCGCCAAACATGGGGCGCGAAGTGACGGGACGGAGCGCCCCCAGCTGCTCGAGCAGGTAGGCGCGGAAGCTCGCGGAGACAGCCATGGGGTCATCCTACCCGCCTCAGACCGCCCGTTGAGGGTCACCTGCGTCCAGTGGTCGGTGGTAGGCGGCGGTTTCCGGTCACAAAAGGCGGCGGAAAGGCTCTTGGGGCGTTACCTTGGCAGCATTGGAACCTGGAGGTAGTCAATGACCCGCCACGCCACCGCATCCGAAGCCCTGGCCTGTGTCCAGTCCGGCCACCGCGTCTTCGTCCACGGCGGGGCCGCCACCCCCACGGTCCTGGTGGATGCCCTGGTGGCCCAGGCTGAGCGCCTGCGGGACGTGGAGCTGATCCACATCCACGTGGTGGGCAAGGTGGACTACGCCCTGCCCGAATACGCCCGCAGCTTCCGGGTCGCGAACCTCTTCGTGGGCCACAACATGCGGCCCCACATCGGCAGCGCCCGGGTGGACTACCTGCCCTGCTTCCTCTCGGAGATCCCCAACCTCTTCCGCTCCGGCCGTCGGCCCCTGGACGTGGCCCTGCTCCATGTCTCGCCCCCGGACGAGCACGGCTTCTGCACCCTGGGCGTCAGTGTCGACGTGGCCCAGGCCGCCGCGGATTCGGCGAAGGTCATCGTGGCCCAGGTCAACCCCAACATGCCCCGGGTCCACGGGGATGGCTTCATCCACATGAGCCGCATCCACCACTGGATCGAAGTTGACTCGGCCATTCCCGAGCTGCCCCAGCCCCCCATCGGCCCGGAGGAAGCGGCCATCGGGCGCTTTGCCGCCGAGCTCATCGAGGATGGCGCCACCCTGCAGATGGGCATCGGCGGCGTACCGGATGCCGTGCTGGCGGCCCTCAAGGGCCACCGTCACCTGGGCATCCACACCGAGATGATGTCCGATGGTGTGCTGGACCTCATCTACTCGGGGGCGGTGGACAACACCCAGAAGAAGATCCACCCGGGCAAGATCGTGGTGGGCTTCGTCACGGGCACCCGCAAGGTCTACGACTTCATCGACGACAACCCCCAGGTGGCCCTGCTGGACATCGCCTACGTCAACAACCCCACCATCATCGCCCGCAACCCCAAGGTGACGGCCATCAACAGCGCCGTGGAGATCGACCTCACGGGCCAGGTCTGCGCCGACTCCGTGGGCCACCGCATCATCTCCGGCGTGGGGGGCCAGATGGACTTCATCCGCGGCGCCTCGCTGTCCCCGGGCGGCAAGCCCATCATTGCCCTCAGCAGCCGCACCAAGAAGGGCGAGTCCCGCCTGGTGTCCGCCCTGCGGCCCGGCGCCGGCGTGGTGACCACCCGCCAGCATGTCCACTTCGTGATCACCGAGTTCGGCGTAGCGGACCTCTACGGCCGCACCCTCCACGAGCGGGCCCGCGCCCTCATCGCCATCGCCCATCCCGAGGACCGGGAGCACCTGGAGCGCGCCTGGCGCGACGTGACCCGCAGCGAGTAGGCTGCCGGGGCGGGTCAAAATTTTAGGCGCTGTGGCCGTGTTTCAGACTCTGTTGCCTGTGCCGAGGCAGGATCAGACTTGTGGCATTAGCTGGGCGAATTGACGGAGGAGCAGGGCCCGCCGCATCCTCAGTTCGGAGAAGGTTGCTCTTTTTGCATTCGACTCACCCCAATCCTCCCCCCCCCTCGGACAGAGCCATGTTTCCCTTCCTTCTACAGCAGACCCCCGGCCCTCCACCACCGGTCCAGTCCCAGGTCATGGAAACCACCGTGGCCACTTCGATGCCAGCCCAGCTGGAAGCCCTGCTGAAGGGCAGGGAGTGGGTCCGTGCGGCGGCGTGGTTCGAGACCGCCTCGCCAACCGTTCGAGGTACTTACCATGAGCTCTGGCTTCAATGCCTCAACCGCAGCCAGCAATGGCAACGTCTGCTGGAGGTCTGCGAGTCCCTGCAGCCCCAGCTTGAGGCAAAGTCTGGGCCCCACCTGGGCACCCATCGGCTCTACCGGGCGCAGTGCCTTGGTCAGCTGGGACGCCACGGGGAGGCCGCTCAGGCCCATGCTGAAAATGGCCGACTGGGCTATCCGGATGGATATCCCAATGCCTGCGCCGAGGCCCGCCTTGCCGGTGACTGGGCAGGTCTGCTGACGTATGCAGCCGACCTGCTAGCCAGGGCCCCTAGGCACCCGGAGGCACAGGCCTGGAAGGGGGAGGCCCTCACCCGAATGGAGCGCTTTGCAGAGGCCGAACCCGTGCTGCGGGAGGCCCTGGCGTTCAACGCTCAGACCGCCTACGCCTGGAACAACCTGGGCCGCTGCCTCAACGAGCGGAAGGCCTGGGCCGAGGCCTGCGAGGCACTGGACAAGGCTCTGGTCCTGGATCCGAACCAGATCGAGGCCAACTTCAACAGGGGTCGCTGCCTCTTCGAGTTAAGGCGCTATAGGGACAGCCGGGATGCCTTCCGGGCGGCCCTCGCCCTCAGCCCCGGGGACCCGGTGCTCGCCGAAAACCTCCGCCAGGCCGAACGCTACGCGGCCATAGCCCCCCCGAAGCCCCGCTAACCGACCAGGCCATCGAGATCGTTGTGGACACCATCCCGTTCCGTCTCAACCGCTGTAGGGCCACCGAGAAGGTCCCAGAATCAGGAAACCTCCGGCTGGGGGCTTGGGCCTAAACTGGACCCATGTCTGACGCCCTCCTCGATGCCCTCCTGGATGCCGGCCGCCGCCTCCATGCGGCGGGGTTGCTGGCGGCCTCCGATGGCAACCTCTCCGTGCGGCTGCCCAACGGCCTCATCGCCATGACCCCCAGCGGTGTCCCCAAATCCCGTCTGCGCCGGGAGGACCTGGCCCACCTCACCCTGGAGGGCGAGGTCGTGGCCGGTCGCCCCAGCAGCGAGCGGGCCATGCACCTGGCCATCTACCGCGCCGTGCCCCAGGCCAGGGCCGTGGTCCACGCCCACCCGCCCACGGCCATCGCCTGGACCCTGGCCCGGCCCGAGCTCCAGGAGCTGCCCTCGGCGGGCCTGCCCGAGGTCATCCTGGCCGCCGGTCGCATCCCCATCGTGCCCATGGCCCTGCCCGGCACCGAGGCCATGGGCACGAACCTGCTGCCCTACCTGCCCGCGCACCGCCTGCTGGTGCTGGCCCGCCACGGCGGCCTCTGCTGGGGCGAGTCTATGGACGAAGCCGCCGGCGGCCTGGAGCGCCTGGAGCAGGTGGCCGAGATCCTCTGGAAAGCCGAGACCCTGGGCGGCGCCAAGCCCCTCCCCGACAGCGACCTCGCCGAGCTCCGCGCCCTCCGCACCAAGCTGGGACCGCGGGTGATCTGAGAGAAACAAGGGAAAGGCACTGAAACAGGGATAAAGACGGATGAAGGGGATAAAGACACACAAGGCCCGACCCGCTTTTCATTTATCCCCTTCATCCCCTTCATCCCTGTTCCTTCGCCCTTCTTCGTGGTCTTTGTGGTAATCAAAGTCTTCTTGTGGAATCCCAATGAATCCTTTTGAATCCCTGGGCCTGAGACACGATGGGCGCTCGCTTTGGGTGCTGGACCAGACGCGGCTGCCGGACGAGGAGTGCTGGCTGGATGGCAGTGAGCCGGCGGCCATGATCGCCCTCATCCAGCGTCTCGCCGTGCGGGGTGCGCCCCTCATCGGCGTGGCGGCGGCAGCCTGCTTGGGTACCTTTGCGGAGAGAGGCGCCTCGGCGGCCGAGTACAGCGCCGCCTGCGCCGCCCTGCGTGCGGCCCGGCCCACGGCCGTGAACCTCATGTGGGCCATGGACCGCATGAAGGCCGCCACGGAGCCCAGCGCCGAGGCCCAGGCCATCTTTGCGGAGGACGTGCGCCTCTGCGAGGGCATGGCCGAGCACGGCGCCGCCCTCATCCAGGATGGCGAGGGCCTGCTCACCCACTGCAACACCGGCGGCCTGGCCACGGCTGGCATCGGCACGGCCCTGGGCGTCATCCGCCGGGCCTACGAGCAGGGCAAACGCCTCCATGTCTATGCGGACGAGACCCGCCCCCTCCTGCAAGGAGGCCGCCTCACGGCCTGGGAGCTCAAGCGCCTGGGCATCCCCGCCACCCTGATCACGGACAGCATGGCGGCCCTGCTGCTGCGGGACGGCAAGGTGCAGCGGGTGCTGGTGGGCTCGGACCGGGTGGCCGCCAACGGCGACTTCGCCAACAAGGTGGGCACCTATGGCTTGGCCGTGCAGGCCCACTTCCACGGCGTACCCTTCCACCCCGTGGCCCCCTTCTCCACCGTGGACCTGGCCTGCCCCAACGGCGCCGCCATCCCCATTGAGCTGCGGGAAGCCGCCGAGGTGCGCGGCTTCGGTTCCCTGCGCTGGGCCCCCGAAGGCACGCCTGCCTGGAACCCCAGCTTCGACGTCACCCCCGTGGACCTCGTCACCAGCCTCGTCCTGGACCGAGGCGTCTACACGGCCGCCCAGCTGAAGGCCGGGGCGCTGAGATCGGAATAGAAACAATCACAGGGGGCCAACTTGCCTTTTCAGTTATCCCCTTCATCCCCTTCATCCCTGTTTATTGGTTTTTTTGAAACAAGGATGAAGGGGATGAAGGGGATGCCAAGCGGGTCTGCGTATGGGCCTGGATTGCGGCAATTTTCTCTGACTTACGCCTCGACCAACGAGAAGAGGCTCTCCACCGGCGCCTCCAGGACCTTGGCCAGCTTCAAGGCCAGCACAACGGAAGGCACCATCTTCCCGGTCTCGATGGCGTTGATGCTCTTGCGCGTCAGCCCTGCCAGGGCAGCCAGATCGGCCTGAGTGAGATCGCGCATGGCGCGGTGGACTTTGAGTGTCGTGCGAAGCTCCGCGCCGGACATGCCTCAGTCCCGATCGAAGAAGAGAAAGGCCGAGAGGAAGGTGATGAAGCCGATGAAGCACGTGAAGGTGCCCATGTGAGCGAGGCTGTCCGGACTCGGGCGCAGGCCCAGCAGCCAGGCCAGCGGGAGCTGTGCGAACAGCACCGTCACGAAGGCCACGCGCACCGCGCGCATGGCATTGAGCCGGCGGAACTCGTCCTGGGCGATGGCCTGGAGATCGGGATCGTCGCTCGGGATCGCAACCCCCTTGCGGGAGACCATGACCCAGGCGAGTCCCAAGGACAGGATGAGAGGACTGAGCAGGAGCAGACCGAGCTGCAGGCGCTCATGCTGGCCCTCCCTGTCCCAGGCGGTCAGGACCCCATAGAACAGGGCGGGCAGCAGGCCGGCAAGGCAGACAAAGGCCAACCGCCGCGTGTAGCGGAGGAGGAACTCGGTGCGATTCGCTTCGGGTTGCTTCATGGCCGTCTCCAAGGGGAGCAGGACTCCCCATGAAGAAAACATAACCCATACAGGACAAAATGCAACCCTTCAGTTACTTTTTGTCATTCATAGGTTACCCAACCAGAAGCTCAGTGCCCGACGCCCCGGTACATGGCCTCGATCTCGGCCTGGAAGGCGGCGGCGATGGCTTTGCGGCGCAGCTTGAGGGTGGGGGTCAGCTCACCCTGGTCAATGGAGAAGGGGCGGGACAGTAGGGTGAACTTCTTGACCTGCTCGTACTGGGCCAGCTCCTTCTGGAGGTGCTGGATGCGCTCCTCGAAGAAGGCCACCACCTTGCTGTGCTGCACCAGCTCCGACAGGTCCCGGTACTTTAGGTCGATGGAGTGGGCGAAGGCTTCCAGGCCCTCGAAGTGAGGCACGATGAGCGCCGAGACGAAGTTCCGGGAGTCGGCGAAAATCGCCACCTGATCGATGAAGGAGTCCTTACCGAGGGTTCCCTCGATCCGCTGGGGGGCGATGTACTTGCCGTTGGACGTCTTCATAAGGTCCTTGAGGCGCTCGGTGAAGATCAGGTTGCCCTGGGCATCCACCTCCCCGGCGTCGCCGGTGCGCAAGAAGCCATCGGCGGTGAAGGACCTGGCGGTCTCCTCGGGCCGGTTGTAATAGCCCCGCATGACGGTGGGGCCCTTCACCAGCAGCTCGTGCTCCTCGCCCAGCTTGACCTCCAGGCCATCCAGGGGGCGGCCCAGGGTGCCGATGGGCAGGGTGCCGTCCTGGTAGCAGGAGACCGTGGCGCAGGTCTCCGAGAGCCCGTAGCCGTACTTCAGGTTGAGGCCGATGGCCTGGAAGAAGACGTTCACATCGTCCGCCAGGGTGGCACCGGCCACGGGAAAGAACTTGCAGCGGCCCCCGAACAGGCCCCGCAGCTTCTGGAAGACAAGGCGATCCGCCAGCCGCTGGCGGAGTCCCAGCCAGGCCCCCGGCTGTTGCCCCGCCATGCGGAGGTCCACAACTTTGGTGCCGACGCCCATGGCCCAGAGGAACAGGGTGCGCACGAACCAAGAGGCCTTGGCGACCCGGCCGTGGATGCCGGCATAGGCCTTTTCGTAGACCCGGGGCACCGCACACATGTGGGTGGGCTTCACATCACCCACCACCTCGATGAGGGTCAGGGGATCCCGGATGTAGACATTCAGCGCCCCGCGGTAGAGCACGTAGAAGGTCCAGGCCCGCTCAAAGATGTGGCAGAGGGGCAGGACCGCCAGAGACACATCCTCCGCCTCCACCCGCAAGCGTGCATCGTGGAGGGTCATGGCTTCGGCGACATTGGCGTGGTCGAGCATGACGCCCTTGGGCTCGCCCGTGGTCCCGGAGGTGTAGACCAGCGTGAGCAGATCGTCCATTCGGAACTGGCCCGCCCGGAGTCGGACCTCCTCGGTGCAGGCTGGTGTCCTGCCCTCCTCGAGCAGGGCCTGGAAGGAGCGGGCGCGGGGCTCTCCCCGCAGATCCACGGAAGGATCCAGCGCGATCACCTGCTCCAGGTCGCCTGCAGCAAGCAGCGCCAAGCCCAGGTCTGCTTCGGCCTGCTCACCGACAAACAGGATGCGGATGCCGGCATCCCGCAGGATGAAGCGGGCCTGCTCTGCGGTGTTGCTGGGATAGAGGGGCACGGTGACGCCCCGGGCAGCCAGGATGCCCAGGTCCGCCTGGGTCCACTCAGCCATGTTCCGGGCGCACAGGCCCACCTTGTCGCCGGCTTGATGGCCCAGCGCGACCAGTCCCCCAGCCACGGCCTCCATGGCCTCGCCCAGCTCCCGCCAGGTGGTGTCATGCCACTGGCCGCCCACTTTGGCTCGCTGGGCAGGGCGGTCAGCCCAGTCTCGGGCGTGCTGGCGGAAGGTTTCGATCAGGTGGTTCGATGCCATGGCCTGTTCCCCGGAGGAGGAAGGTGAATGTGAGGCAGCCTGGACGTTCCGGAAGTGCTGGAACAGTCTACTCCCCGCGGCCACTGAGGGCCTGGAGGCCCACCCCCACCACGATGACCGCCAGGGCCACCCAGCGCATGGGGGTCATGGCCTCGCCCAGGAAGGCTCGGGCCATGAGCGCGTTGGCGATGAAGCCCAGGGCCAGGAAGGGGTAGGCGTAGTTCACCTGCACCAGGGACAGGGCGCCCAGCCACACCACGACGCTCACGGCGTAGCAGGCCAGGCCCGCCATGACCCAGGGCTCCAGCATCAGCTTGAAGAGCGGCCCCGCCGCCAGCTGCATGCCCCCAGCAGCCTGGAGGCCCTTCTTCAGGCAGATCTGGGCAGCGGCGTTGAGCAGCACCCCCAGCACGATGAGGGGGATGGCCTTCAGGTTGGGGCTCAAGGGGCCTCCATCAGCTGGGTGAGTTCCCGCCAGAGGACAGCTTCCTCCAAGGCGTTCATGCAGGGATGGCCGGGCACGGGACAGGCGCCGCCCATGCACTCCAGGCAGCTCAGATCCTCCCGGCGCACCACCCGCACCCGGGGGCCCCAGGGACCCGAGTGGCGGGGCCGGGTGGGACCGAATACCGCCAGGGTGGGGATGCCAGCGCCGGCAGCGATATGGCCCAGACCAGAGTCCATGCCCACCAGGGCCCGGGCGCCACAGACCCAAGCCGCCGACAGCGACAGGGAGCAGCGGTCCACCAGGTTGAGGGCCGCTGGCAGCTCGGCTTGGAGCTCGCCCGCCAGGCGCTGATCCTCAGCCCCAGCGCCCAGGATAATGACCCCCACGCTCTGCGCTGCCAGCCGCCGGCCCAGAGCTGCAAAGAGGGGCACGGAGAGGCGCTTGGACCAGCTGTTCGCGCCGGGGGCGAAGACAACGTAGGCACCCTGGAAGCCAGCCTCCGCCGTCTGGGCTTGCTGGGCCGTAAAGGCCGCTTCCCGGGGCCGAAAGGGGGTGAACCCCAGCGAGCCCAGGGCCGGGAAGGCCGCCGCCACCACGGAGGCATAGCGGGTCACGAAGGGGTCGTCCCGCTTGTAGAAGGCCACGCTGTGGGTCTGCAGGAGGAAGGCGCCGCCATCCCCGCAGCCCAGGCGCAGAGGCACCCCGGCGAGGAGGGCCGCCGCATGGGGGCGAGCGCTCTTGGGGAAGCCCAGCAGGGAGGCCGGGCGGTGCTGACGCAGCATGCGGGCAGCGTCCCGGATGCCGTACTTGCGGGAGGGCTCGGCCACCACACCCACCACGCCCGCACTGCCCTCGAAGAGGTCCACGGCCCGCTCCGGGCCCCAGACCACCAGGGGATAGCCCGCCCGGCGCAGGGGCTCAACGGCAGCGTAGG
This sequence comes from uncultured Holophagaceae bacterium, assembly GCA_903890595.1. Lineage (GTDB taxonomy): Bacteria > Acidobacteriota > Holophagae > Holophagales > Holophagaceae > Geothrix. Next base: position 9,519 of record CAITBU010000250.1, read on the forward strand.
CCATCATGGCGTCGCCGAAGAAGCGGTTCACCCGCAGCCAGTGGGCGCCCTGGGGGATCATGCGGGCCTCCCGCAGCAGCGGGGGCGAGGAGAGGAAGGCGCTTTGACCAAGGGGAGGCTCACCCCTCCATGATCACCGGGAAGCGGGACTGCGCCCAGGCTAGGATGGGGGCATGATCCCCGCCTTCCTGAGCCTCCTGCTCCTGGCCACCCCACCCGAGGGCCTGCAGGAAGACCTCAAGGAAGCGGGCCGCTCGGTCCAGCAGGCGGGGAAGGAAGTGGGTCAGCTGGCCGCCAAGGGCGGTAAAGAAGTGGGCAAGGCCGCCGCCAAGGGCGGGAAGGAAGTGGGA
>CAITBU010000251.1 GCA_903890595.1 uncultured Holophagaceae bacterium
GCTCCCCCGCCCAAGCCCACGGTCATGCCCTGGACCATCAGCCCCGCGCTGAAGGCCTTGGCGCCGCCGATGGTCTGGCCGGTGCTGAGGTCCACGAAGGTCTGGGTGGTGGACCCGGTGCCGCCATTATCGATGCTCAGGGGTGTGCCGGACCAGTTGCCGTTGTTGATGGCACTGAGGGTGGCGAGGCTGCCCAGGCCACTCACGTTGGCGGCCGGCACGGTGCCTGTGGCGATGGTGCCCAGGGTGGTGATGGAGGTCTGGCCCGCATAGGTCGCGGCGATGTCCACCGACGGCGTGCTGGTGCCATTGCTGACGGTGATCCGATCTGTGGTGCCGGTGACGCTGGTGACGGTGCCGCTGGGTAGGGTGGTGCCATTGACCCGGAAGGCACCACTGACATTCACATCGCCCGCCACATCCAGGAGGTAGGCCGGGGCCGCTGTGCCGATGCCGACCCTGCCGTCGGCGCTGACCCGCATCAGCTCGCTGAAGGTGGTGCCGTCGGTCTTCGAGACACTGCCGATGGCCAGGTGACCGTTGCTGGAGAAGAACTGGCGCAGCTCGGCGCTGCCGATGCCGAAGCCGTAGTAGTCCTTGAGGGCCGTGTCCTCGTAGATGAGCAGCTGCTTGGCATCGGCGGAGGTGCCGAAGGAGAGCCGCGCACCGGGTGTTGCCGTAGCAATGCCCAGGCGGCCGTTGGTGTTATCCCAGTTCAGGGCGGAGGGCTGCAGCACAGCGCCGGTGCCGTTGCCCACCAGGACACTGCCCGCGCTGAGGGAGGTGGCCCCGGTGCCACCATAGGGCACCGCCAGGGTTCCCGTGGTCAGGTCGCTGGCGCTGCCGCTGGTGGCCACGGCGGCCAAACCGGACACATGCGCCACGGGCACCGTGCCGGTGGTGATGGTGCCCAGGGTGGTGATGGAGGTCTGACCGGCATAGGCCGCGTCGATGTCCACCACGGGGGCGTTGCCGCTGCTGACGCTGACCCGGTTGGTGGTGCCGCTCAGGCCCGTCAGGGCGCCGGCACCGATGGCCGTGCCGTTCACCTTGAAGGTGCCGGTGATGTTGACATCGCCCGTCACCCCCAGGCCGCTGTCGGTGACCCGCATCCGCTCGGTGAAGGTGGCTCCGTCTGTACGGTTGATGGTCCCGAAGGTCAGGGCGGCGGTGGCGGGTGCGAAGGCGCGGAGCTCGCTGGCCTGGATGCCGAAGCCGTAGCGGTCCTTATTGCCGAAGCCGTCGGATTCGAACATCAGAAGCTGCTGGGCATTGGCGTTGGCGCCGAAGGACAGGAGGGCGCCGGGGGTCGTGGTGCCCAGGCCCAGGTTGCCTGTGGTGAAGACCGCGTGGCTGCCGCTCAGGGTGAAGGGACTGGCCCCCGTGGCCCCGGTCACGCCTTGAGGTCCCTGGGGCCCCGTGGCTCCGGCAGCACCCGCAGCGCCATCGACGCCGTTGGTGCCCGTGGCCCCAGTCGCTCCTGTTGCGCCGTTAGAGCCAGTCACGCCCGTCGCGCCGGTGGGCCCTGTCACACCCGTGGCGCCAGCTGCGCCGGGGGAACCTGCATCACCCCTGGCGCCCACCAGGGTGGTCCCGGCGAGTGGCCAAGCGCCTGAGGCCTTGGGGCCCCACAGGGTGCTGGTAGCGGTGTTGAGGTAGAAGTCGCCGTTGGCGCCTTCGA
>CAITBU010000252.1 GCA_903890595.1 uncultured Holophagaceae bacterium
CTTGCCGTCGGGGCTGAAGCGCGGCCGGGTCTGGCTGCCCTCACCCAGGTCCAGCTCCCGGGGCTCACCGCCGGAGGGGCGGAACCAGATGCGGGTGACGGTGCGGTTGGCGGCCATGTCCACCGTGCCCACCTGGTAGGCTAGGTCCCCCGCTGCGGACAGCTGTGGATCGGCGATGCGGCGGGCCTTGAAGAGGTCCTCGATCTGCAGCGGGCGGGCCGCGGCCAGGGCCAGGGTGGCGGTAAAGAGCAGGGCGATGCGCACGGGAGCCTCGATCAGCGGGCGGTGGCGACGGTGGCGGCCGGGGCACGCTGGAGCAGGAGCTTCTTCTGCAGCAGGGTCTCGGCCTCGGGCAGAACTTCGAGGGCTTTGAGAATCACGGGATCCTTCTCGCACAGAACCTTGAACCCGGCCTCAACGCCGAAGGCCACGTTCTGCATCTCGATGGAGAGCTGCTCCTGCATGGCGGCGAGGTTGGCGTCCCAGTCCTTGTCGGCGATCTCAAGCTTCTGCTCCTTGGTCCAGGCGCGGAAGCGGGCCATGATCGCCTCGTCGGCGTGCTGGCCGGGCTGGACGCCGTGGCGCTCCTTCTCCTGCACCGCATAGCGGAACAGGGACTGGTGGCGGAAGCGCAGGTTCACCATGAACTCATTCAGGCGCACCGTGGGCAGGGCATAGTCCGGGTTGATGCCGCCGCCGCCGTAGACGGTGCGACCCAGGTCGGTCTTGAAGGGCGGCCCCAGGGGCTTGGTGTCCTTCTCGTCCTCGGGGTTGTAGTAGTCGTCCAGGCCGTGGGTGTAGTCGCGCTGGATGCTGCGCCCCGAGGGCGTGTAGTAGCGGGCGGTGGTCAGGGCCAAGCCCCGGGACCGGTTGATGGTCAGGACGCTCTGCACCAGGCCTTTGCCCCAGCTGGTCTGGCCCACCACCAGACCACGGTCGTGGTCTTGCACCGCCCCGGTGACGATCTCGCTGGCGCTGGCCGAGCCGCGGTTGATGAGGATCACCAGGGGGAAGGGATCGAGCTGGGAGCCTTTGTTGGTGCGGGTCTGATTCTCTTCCCGGCCATCCCGGCCCTTCTGGCTGACGATGAGCTGGTCGGGGCCCAGCAGCTGGCGGCAGATGCCGATGGCCGCATCCAGGACGCCGCCGCCGTTGCCGCGCAGGTCCAGCAGGAGGCGCTTCATGCCCTGCTTCTTGAGGCTGGCCACAGCCCGGTCGAACTCCTCAGCGGTGGTCTCGCCGAAGTCCTTGATGAGGATCAGGCCCGTGGTGGGGTTCAGCATGAAGCTGTAGTAGACGCTGTTGGTGGGCACCTCGGCCCGGGCGATGGAGAACTTCAGCAGCTCCGTGATCCCGGCGCGCTGGATGGCCAGCTCCACGAGCGTCCCCTTCTCGCCGCGCAGCTTCTGGAGGGCGCCGTTGGAGGTCATGCCCTCCGTGGAGGTGCCGTCGATGTCCTTGATGATGTCGCCGGAGCGTACCCCCAGCCGCTCAGCGGGGCCGCCCTTCATGGGGCTGATGATGGCGATGCCCTGGTCGTGCTGCTGGATGATGGCCCCGATGCCGAAGAAGGAGCCCTTCTGCTCCTCCCGCATCAGGCGGAACTCGCTCTCGTCCATGTAGTTCGAGTGTGGGTCCAGGGTGTGCAGCATGCCCTGGATGGTGGCGTGGGTCAGCTGGCGGGGCGTGGGCGGCTCGGGGCTCTGCTTCTGGACCAGGTCCATCACCTCGGTGAGGGTGTCCAGGCTCCGCTGGCGGGCGCCTTCGCCCCCGGTCCGGGCCAGCAGGGGACCCGCCACGGCCACCGTGGCCAGCAGCACCATCCACATCCAGTTGCGCTTGAGAAATCGGGCCATGGGGATCCTAGGGGGACTACCAGGATACGCCGCCCGGTCGCCCCGGGCGATGTGCCGATTTTATGCGAACCCTTCCAGCAACTTCTGGGCAATGGGGGCCATCCGGTCGCGCCGGGCCCGGGTGGCCAGGACGATGCCCTCGAACTGCCGGTAGGCCCGCTCGATGTCGTCATTGA
>CAITBU010000253.1 GCA_903890595.1 uncultured Holophagaceae bacterium
CGCGGACCTGGCGGTGGTGGCCGCCCTCTGCAGCAGTGCCACGGGCCGCCTGCTGGCCCCGAAGTGCCTCTTCATGGGCGAGGTGGGCCTCACGGGCGAGGTGCGCCCCGTGGCCCAGCTGCCCCTGCGCCTGCAGGAGGGTGCCCGCCTCGGCTTCGGCGCCGCTGCGGTGCCCCGCCTGGGCCTGGAGGGCAAGAGCCCCCTGGAGCTCTACGCCGAGATCAGCGTGGAGCGGCTACGGAGCAAGGCTTGGCTGAAGGGGCTGGTGGAGGAGTCCGAGGACTAGCTGGCTAGCCTAGGCGTAGAGCCGCTGCAGGCCTGGGTCCTGGGTGAGCTCTTCGATGAGGTCGCGGACGCTGATCAGGTCGCGCAGCTTGGCGCCGTTGCTGCCGGTGAAGAAGAGGCCATTTTCCTTGTCGCCCTGCATGGCGTCCGCCAGGCGGTCGGCGATGCAGTAGCCCACAGCGATGGCGCCCTTGCCGTGGCCGCAGGGGGACAGGCAGTTGCTGACGCAGCGGATGGCGGGCGCAGTGCCGGCTTCGATGCGGCGCTGCAGGCTGGTACGCACGCCCCGGGCGGGCAGGCCCACTGGGGACTTCATGAGGCCGATGTCCTCAGCCTTGGCGCGGAGGATGACCTCCTTGAAGATCGGCGAGGCATCGCACTCGAAGGTGCCGATGAAGCGGGTGCCCATCTGCACGCCAGCGGCGCCCAGAGCCAGGAAGCGCTGGATGTCCGAGTGGTCCCAGACGCCGCCGGCGACCAGAACGGGGATGTCACCCCAGTTGTCCCGCTCCGCCAGGATGGAGGGCAGGATGTTCTCGAGGGTGTGGGCCGGATCCAGGCAGCCGTCGTGGCTGAAGCCCTGGTGGCCACCGCTCTCGGGGCCTTCGACCACCACGGCATCGGGCAGGCGGCTGTACTTGCGCTGCCACTGCTTGCAGATCAGATTCAGGGCCCGCGCCGAGGAGACGATGGGCACCAGGGCCACGTCCGCATCCCCGACATAGCCTGGGAGGGACAGCGGCAGGCCTGCGCCAGAGACGATCATCTGGGCACCGCCAGCGAGGCTGGCCTTCACAGCGGCCTCGTAGCCTTCGATGGCGCAGAGGATGTTCACGCCCACAGCACCACGGCCCTCGGAGCGCTCCCGGGCAGCCCGGAGGATCCACTCGAGTGCCTTGGGGGGATTCAGCGCATCGGTGCCGTCGGGACGGCCCATGCGCATCTTGGGATTGGCCGAGCCGTGGTAGCCCGTGCCAATGGCCGACACCAGACCCACGCAGCCCGTGCGAGCGACGGCGCCAGCCAGACCCTCCCAGGAGATGCCAACGCCCATGCCGCCCTGCTGGATGGGGTAGGCCAGGTCCAGGTTGCGGATCTTCAGGCGCGGCAGGGTGCACGCACCGGTGCGGATGAAGGACTGGGCCATGGAGTCAAGACCAGCCATGAGGCGGGTCCGGAAGGCGGCCAGGGGGGAGGCGTCCAGCATGGAGGGCGTGCTGGGCTGGAGGCCGGCGGCCCCCGCAGCCATGGCGCGCACGGCCTCGGCCTCGGTGTCGGCGGTGGCCATGACGGGCAGACCCAGGTACTGCAGGGCGGCCACCAGGTCGGCGCGGGCCAGGAGCGCGGTGGCGCCGCCGGCCTTGGCCTGGGCGGCTTCCTCGGCGTTCTGGACAGCCACGATGCGAGGCAGGTTGGCATGCCGCAGCATGGCCAGGCTGGGGGGCAGCTCGGCGGTGTGGAGCAGGAAGGCGACGCCGGCTTCCCGGGCGGTGGCCATCACGCTGTCAGCACTGTCCCGAAGACCCCGGAGGTCCAGGCCGATGCGGGCACCATCCCGCATGGACGCCCGAAGCTCCTGGAGGCGGGCCCTTAGGCGGGCCGCATCCGGAAAGGCCTCGGTCCTCGGCAGCGCCCAGCCTCCCGCCCTTAGGAAGGCAGCCTGGAAGTCCAGGGCCCCGGGCGCCTGCCACCCCTGGAGGGTGGGCAGGGACTGAGAGCTGAAAAAGGAATCGGTCATTCATGCTCCTGCAGGGGGGTGCCCGCAAAGATGTTACCTGGAGTAAGAATAACACCCCCTGGGAGCGCTTGTCGCCCTCCAGGGGGTATAAAGGGGTCTCAGGTCCGAATTCAGGCCGGCTTGGAGGGCGCCGGGGGCTCAGCTGCATCCAGGAAGGGCATCATCTTCCGCAACTTGCGGCCAACGACCTCGACGGGGTGGTCGTGGTCGGCGGCCCGCTGGGCCTCGAACCACTTGCGGCCCGTGCGGTTCTCTTCCATCCACTCGTTGGCGTAGCGACCGTCCTGGATCTCCTCCAGGATGCGCTTCATCTCGGCCTTGGTCTCGGCGGTCACCAGGCGGGGGCCGCCGGTGTAGTCGCCATACTCGGCCGTGTCGCTGATGCTGTAGCGCATGTAGCCGAGGCCGCCCCGGTACATCAGGTCCACGATGAGCTTCAGCTCGTGGAGGCACTCGAAGTAGGCGATCTCGGGCTGGTAGCCGGCTTCCACAAGGGTCTCGAAGCCCGCCTTCACCAGGGCGCTGGCGCCACCGCAGAGGACCGCCTTCTCACCGAAGAGGTCCGTCTCGGTCTCCTCGGCGAAGGTGGTCTCCAGCACGCCGGCCCGGGTCAGCCCGAGGCCCGCAGCGTAGGACAGGGCGACGGCCATGGCCTGACCGCTGGCGTCCTGGTGGATGGCCACCAG
>CAITBU010000254.1 GCA_903890595.1 uncultured Holophagaceae bacterium
CCCCTGTGGTCCAATGGAGGCTGGAGGTCGCCGTGCAGGTGCAACTCAGCGAGGACGTGGTACTGGACAGCCGGCGGGCCGTCTGGCTGCCTCGGCACGGGACCCTGGTGCTGGCGGATCTCTTTCTGGGGCTGGGTGCAGCGCGCCGCCGCCGGCCTGACCCCATGCCCGCCACGCCGCACCTGGAGGTCTGGGAGCGGGTCTTCAGCCTCATCGACGACTTCGCCCCCACCCAGATCGCCCTGCTGGGTGACCTGAAGCCCAGCCAGGGCACCGTGGAAGGCGACGAGGCGGACGAGCTGCGCACGGTCTTCCGGAAGCTGGGGCGCGGGGGCCGGAAGGTGGTCCAGGTCGTGGGCCATCCCGACCGCAGCGTGGGCCCAGCCCTCGACGGCACAGGCATCACGCCCGTGGACCAGCACCGGGTGGGCCCGTTCACCCTCATGCACCGCCGCCGGATCTTCGTCTATCCCCGCCACGAGCCCTCCCACGGCTTCTGGATCAACGGCGGCGTCCACCCCCTCTTCGCCGTGCCCGGTCCGGGTACCCAGGGCGAGCCCGACTGGATGCGTCTGCCGGCCTTCCTCTACACGGGCTTCGCCCTCGTCATGCCGCCCTTCGTGAGCTACGCCCAGGGCTTCGAGGTCATTCAGGCCGAGCGGCTCCCCCGTCAGGCCCGGGCCTGGACGCTGCTGGCGGACCGCATCAGCCCCCTGGACCTGACCAGCCTGCCCCCCTCGCCGGACCACCTGCGCACCCTCACCCGCCCGGCCCGCAAGGGCAAGGAGCCCACCCGCTCCGCTGGGTAGCTCTGCCTACTTTTTGGGGGCCCGCGCTACGGCCGGGCCGCCGCGCACCACCCGGCCATCGTCCAGCGTGAGCTCCCAGCCCAGGCGGTCGCCCTTCTTCAGGCCCAGGCGCTTGAAGGTCCCAGCGGCAAATTCCACGAAGTGCCGCGCCGGCACCGCGCCGCCGTAAGTGGGGCAGTCATCCCCCCGCATGGGGCTGCAGGGCGGCACGTTTTCGGCGGTCTCCACCACCCGACCCTCAGCGTCCACCCAGGCCACATCCAGGGCGATGAGGCAGTTCTTCATCCAGATGGCGTGGTAGCCATCCTCCCCGTAGACGAAGAACATGCAGCGGTCCTTGGCCAGGCTCTGGCGGTACATCAGGCCCTTGGCCTTCTCAGGCTCGGTGGCAGCCACCTCGGCCAGGAACGCCTTCTGCTTGAAGGTGACGGTGCCGCCTCCCGCCAGCAGGGGGAGGGACAGCAGGAGGGCGAGCCAAAGGCGCATGGGGACTCCTCGAAGCAGGGCCGACCCCACGGAGCGGGCCACCTGGGACATGATACCCGGCGGCCTGTGCCACCATGGCTGTGGCGGCCAGGAGGGCGCCCGACCTCCAGGAGACCGATGCGTCTGGCCGCCGCCATCATCCTGTGCGCCGCCCTGCCGGCCTTGGGTGCCCCTGTGGAGGGGCTCCGGGCGGTGCGGGTGGCTGCCGGCATCCAGGTGGACGGCCGCCTGAACGAGCGGGACTGGGCCAAGGCCCCGGTGGCGACGGGGTTCACCCAGGAGTGGCCCCTCCGCAGCCGGCCCGCCCACCAGCGCACCGAGGTGCGCGTGCTCTTCGACGACCGCTTCCTCTACGTGGGGGCCCGGATGCACCACGACCCCACCCTGGACAAGGGGCCGGCGGATGTGGTGAAGCGCCTCCACCGGCGGGACCAGGACAGCCTGGGGGACTGGTTCGGGGTGGCCATCGACTCCAACCACGACCACCGCACCGCCTTGGTCTTCGAGGTGAACGCCGCCGGGGTCCAGAAGGACCAGGTGATCTACAACGACGGCGCCTATGACGTGAACTGGGATGGGGTCTGGGAGAGCGCCGTCGCCACCGACGAGGGGGGCTGGACCGCCGAGCTGAAGATCCCCCTCTCCCTCCTCCGCTTCAAGCCGGGCGAGCAGGCCCAGACCTGGGGCATCAACTTCAACCGGGTGGACCAGGGGGTGGTGCGGGAGTCCAGTCGCTGGATGGTGGTCCCCCGGGGCGGCACGGGCTACGTCAGCCACTTCCCGCCCCTGGAGGGCCTGGAGGGCCTCAGTCCCCAGCCCCGACGGGAGTACCTGCCCTACCTGTCGGCGGCCCGGAAGTTCGAGACCGCCCGCACCTACGACGACCGCCGCTGGGAGGGCCGAGGCGGCCTGGACGCCCGCTGGGGCCTGAGCACCGCCTCCCAGATTGACCTCAGCGTGCGGCCGGACTTCGGGCAGGTGGAGGTGGACCAGGCGGTGCTGAACCTGGGCACGGTGGAGACCTTCTTCCCGGAAAAGCGCCCCTTCTTCCTGGAGGGCATGGACATCTTCCGGGTGGCGGGACCAGACCTGCTCTACACCCGCCGCATCGGCCAAGGGCTGGCGGATCCCACCCTCGCCATCGGGGAGTCCCTGAAGGAGCGGCCCAACGCCACGGATATCCTGGCGGCGGCCAAGTACACCGCCAAGTACCCCACGGGCACCCAGGTGGGTCTGCTGGCCGCCTCGGTGGAGCCGGCCCGGGCCACGGTGCTGGACGCCAGCGGCCAGGAGGTCCGGCGGGAGCTATGGCCCCACACGGCCTACGGCATCCTGCGGGTGCAGCAGGTGGTGGATGAGCGCGGTAGCTACGTGGGGCTCTTTGCCTCCGCCATGGAGCAGGCGGGCCCGACGGGGCGCGAGGCCCAGGTCCAGGCCCTGGACTCGGCCTTCAAGAGCGAGGACCGCAGCAGGGTCGTCGAGGCCACCGCCAGCCGCAGCCAGACCGGCACCCAGGCCCTCCAGGACCAGGGCTGGCGGGGCCGCCTCCGCCTCCGCCAGGAGTGGAAGGACGGCTGGGCACTGGAGGCCCAGGTCATCCATGCGGGCCGAGCCTACAACCCCAATGACCTGGGCTACCTGGGCCGCGCCGACGAGCGCCGCACCTACGCGGCCCTCACCAAGGCCTGGGACCACAGCTGGGGGCCCCTGCTGACCGGGAGCGCTGGCCTCAGCCACACGAGCGCCGAGGACCAGGCGGGCCATACCTTCCTGCGCCGCTTCAGCACCTGGGGCCGCACGGACTTCGTGAACTTCGTCTCTCTCTGGGGCGGGGCCAGCGTTGACCTACCCGCGGCGGACGACCGGGAGCTGCGCACCTACGCCGACCCCGTGAAGAAGTACCTCCAGCGGCCCGCCATTCCCTCCGCCAACCTGGGCTTCGACACCCCCGCCAACCGGCCCTGGTACCTGCGCCTCAGCACCAGCCGGGCCTGGGCCGAGGGCGGCCCCGCCACCTACGGCACCCTGTTCCAGAGCGTGAAGCCCGCCACCAACCTGGAGCTCCAGTTCTCCACCTCCCTGAGCCGGGAGGAGGGTGGTCGCCGCTGGATGGAGACCGCCGTGGCCACCCCCACCGTCGGCCTGCGGCGCCTCAGCCAGATCAACCAGACCCTGCGGGTGGCCTACGCCTTCACGCCGCGCCTCACCGTGCAGTTCTTCAGCCAGTGGCTCGCCGCCAGCTGGCAGTCCCGGGACCTGCAGCACTACGTGGATGACCGCACCCTCGGGAACGGCCTGCCGGCGGACCAGCCCGTGGGAACCTCGCCCCAGACGGCCTTCAGCTACCGGGCCTGGAACCTGAACCTCATCACCCGCTGGGAGTTCCGGCCGGGCTCCACGTTCTTCTTCGTCTACACCCACGGCACCAACACCAGCGCCCTCGCCAACGACCACGCTGCCCTGGTGCCGAGCCCCGACCTGGCCGTGCTGCGCCACCTGCCCTCGGACGATGTCATCCAGGCCAAGGTCAGCTGGCTGTTCCGCTAGCGAGCGGTGGCCAGCAGGGCCTTGAGGCCCACAGGGTAGAGGGGCTCCACCACGGACCGCACGGCGGCGGCGTACTGCTGGATCTCCCACTGGGCGTGGCCATCGGCCCGGAGGCGGATGAAGTGGGCCACGGCCTGGAGGCTGACGGTCCAGTAGACCTCCGAGTAGAGGCCCAGAGGCAGCACGCAGCGGGCCTGCTCCCGGCAGACGCCCAGAGACAATAGCTCCTTGTAGTGGGCCACGGCACCGCGGCAGCTCGCCAGATAGGTGGCCAGGGCCTGCTCCCGGTTGGCCTCGTCGATGGCCCCCTCGCTGCCCTGCTTGTTCACCTTCGCTTGGCGCCGGAAGGTCTCGGGCACAAAGAACTCGTCCTCGGGGAACTCCACATAGCGGCCCGAGATCTCATTGAACTCCGAGGCGATGCGGTGCTTCATCCACTGCCTGAAGACGAAGATCGGGGCCTTCACGTGCAGCGTCAGAGCGGTGTGGCGGAAGGGGGAGGTGTGCTCGTGCTCCGCCAGGTAGTCCACCAGCTTGGCGTCGGATTCCTCGAAGGTCTCTTTGGTCTTGCCGAAGGAGACCCGGGCCGCATTCACCACGCTGAGGTCGGACCCCATGTGGTCAATGAGGCGCACGAAGCCTTTATCGAGGACCCTGATCTCGCGATTCGCCATGGGAATGCTCCGGGAATCAGGGTATCGCGGCAGGGGGTGCCCCGTCCCCATCTGCCCCGGGTCCCCCTGCTATCCTGGGGGCCAAGAGGAGCCTCCATGCGCTTTTTTATCGACACGGCCAACATCGACGAGATCAAGCGCATCAACGCCCTCGGGGTCCTGGATGGGGTGACCACCAACCCCAGTCTCATCGCCAAGGAGACGGGCAAGCCCTTCGAGGAGATCATCGCCGAGATCTGCGCCATCGTGGACGGCCCCATCAGCGCCGAGGTCATCGGCCTGGAGGCCCCGGGGATGATCGAGGAGGGCCGCCGCCTCGCGAAAATCCATAAGAACGTGGTGGTGAAGCTGCCCCTCATCGCCGAGGGCCTCAAGGCCTGCAAGGCCCTCACGGCTGAAGGCATTCACACCAACGTCACCCTCTGCTTCAGCTCCACCCAGGCCCTCATGGCCGCCAAGGCCGGTGCCACCTATGTCTCACCCTTCGTGGGCCGCCTGGATGACATCAACCTGGATGGCATGGAGCTGATCCGCGAGATCTGCGCCATCTACGAGAACTACGGCTTCGACACCCAGTGCCTGGCTGCCAGCATCCGCAGTCCCCGGCACGTCACCGACTCCGCGCTCGCCGGTGCCCACGTGGCCACCATCCCCACCAAGGTCTTCGACCAGATGCTGAAGCACCCCCTCACGGACAAGGGCATCGAAGGCTTCTTGGCTGACTGGAAGAAGAGCGGGCGCTGAGGCGGACCCCGATGCTGCGCCGGGCCCTCACGCTTCTTCTTATCCCGGGCCTCCTGCTGGCGGCCCCGGCCAAGGCCCCCGACTGCGTGTTCTGCAAGATCGTGGCGGGCACGGCCCCCTCGCGGAAGGTCTATGAGAACGAACACGTCCTGGCCTTCTGGGACATCCGGCCCCGAGCCAAGGTGCACCTCCTGGTCATTCCCAAGCAGCACGTGGCGAGCCTCAAGGAGCTGGATGAACTCTCCGTGGAGGCCCGCGCCGCCCTGCTCAGTGCCTGCGTGAAGGTGGCCAAGGACCAGGGCATCCTCGAGGAGGGCTTCCGGGTCATTTCCAACGCTGGCAAGGATGCCAACCAGAGCGTCTTCCACCTGCACTTCCACGTGGCTGGCGGGGAGCGACTGCGGGAGGATGCCATCTCTGCGGAGCCCCGCAAGGCGCCCTGAGCCCCGGCTCTGTCCCCGCCTTTTCCGACATTCCGTAAAGCCGGAGGCGAGAAGCCCTGATTCCGCGCCAGACGGCAGCGGGGAGCCATTACCATGTGGGCGGCCTACAGACCGGGCCGGAGGCCACGCCCATGGATGCGATCACCACCGTTCTGCGTCGCTGTGAGATCTTTTCGGGACTCTCCGACGCCGACCTCAGCCTCATCGCCCGGGCCGCCACCCGCCGCGAGGTTCCGGCGGGAACCAGCCTCTTCACCCAGGGTGAAGTGCGAACCGGCGCTACCGTGGTGGCCGTAGGCCGAGTGGAGGTCACCCGGGACAACGGGGACGGCCCCGAGCCGGTGGTCATCCTGGGCCCGGGCGATGTGGCGGGTGAGCAGGCCTTCCTGGGTGTGAGCAACCACTCAGCCACGGGCACCACCCTGTCGGCGGCCGTGCTGCTGCAGCTGGACCGCGAGGCCGTGCTGGGTAGCCTCGCCCAGGACGGGAAGGCCGCCATCTCCGTGCTGAGCAAGGTGGCCAGCGTGCTGCACCAGCGCCTGCTCTACTCGGCCACCCCCCGCACGGGCCGGGAGCAGGCCTTCGCCAGCCTGCGCACCCGCCGGGAGACGGACCTGCTGGGCCCCCTGGACGTCCCGGAGGACGCCCTCTTCGGCGTCCAGACCCTTAGGGCCGTGCACAACTTCCCCATCACAGGCACCCCCACCAGCCACTTCCCGGCCATGATCCGGGCCCTGGCCATGGTCAAGCAGGCGGCGGCTCGCGCCAATGCCCGCCTGGGCCTGCTGGAGCCCGCCATCGCCGACGCCATTGACCAGGCCTCCCAGGAGATCATCGACGGCCACTGGCACGGCCACTTCCCCACAGACATGGTCCAGGGCGGCGCCGGTACCTCCACCAACATGAACGCCAATGAGGTCATCGCCAACCGGGCCCTGGAGCTGCTGGGCCACAAGCGCGGCGAGTACGCCCACTGCCACCCCAATGACCACGTGAACCTGGGCCAGAGCACCAACGACGTCTATCCCACGGTCCTGCGCCTCAGCGCCATCTTCATGCTGCAGAACCTGCTGGAGGCAATGGACCGCCTGAAGGGCGCCCTCCACGCCAAGGGCCGGGAGTTTTCGGACGTCATCAAGATGGGCCGCACCCAGCTGCAGGACGCCGTCCCCATGACCCTGGGCCAGGAGTTCGAGGCCTACGCTGTCACCACCGGCGAGGACATCCAGCGCCTGCGCGAGACCGCCCGGCTCTTCCTGGAAGTGAACATGGGTGGCACGGCCATCGGCACGGGCATCTGCGCCGACCCCCGCTACCCCCAGGTGGTGGTGGAAGAGCTGCGCCGGGTCACCGGCCTGGAGATCGTCCTGGCGGAGAACCTGGTGGAGGCCACCCCGGACACCGGTGCCTTTGTCATGTTCTCCGGCGTCGTCAAGCGCGCCGCGGTGAAGCTCAGTAAGCTCTGCAACGACCTGCGCCTGCTCAGCAGCGGCCCCCGCTGCGGCTTCGGCGAGATCAACCTGCCCCCCATGCAGCCCGGCAGCAGCATCATGCCCGGCAAGGTGAACCCGGTGATCCCCGAGGTGGTGAACCAGGTGGCCTACCAGGTCATCGGCAACGATCTGACCATCACCCTGGCCGCCGAGGCAGGCCAGCTGCAGCTCAACGTCATGGAGCCCATCCTGGCCTACAGCCTGGCCACCAGCCTCCGCACCCTCACGGCCGCAGTGAACGTGCTCAATACGAAGTGCATCGTCGGCATCACCGCCAACCGCGAGCGCTGCCTGGAACTGGTGGAGCACAGCATCGGCATCGTCACCGCCGTCATGCCCGCCATCGGCTACAAGAAGGCCACCGAGGTCGCCAAGGAAGCCCTGGAGACCGGCATCCCCGTGCGGGAGCTGATCCTCCGCAAGGGCTACCTGACCCCCGCCGAGCTGGATGAGGCCTTCAGCCTGGAAGCCATGACCCAGCCCCGGCCCATCCGGTAGTAACTCGGAGAGAAGGCTCCCCCAGCCCTGGGTGCCCAAGCCTTTTGGGCCCTGCCGGTGGCATGAAAACAACTGGGGTTCCTTCCCTTACGGGGCCACAACCCAGGCTAGACTAGGTTTTTAACCCAAGGAGCCCTATGAACCGGTCTGTCCTTGTTGTCGCTCTCTGCTTGGGCCTTGGCGCCCAGGAGGCACCGAAGCCTGCGGCCCCCCCTGCGACGCCCATCGCCGCAGCCACCCCTGCGCCAGCACCACCCGCCGCCCCTGCAGCTCTCCAGGACGACGGCCTCCTGGATCCCGCCTGGTTCGGTGCGGGCATCGCCTTCGCCAAGAGCGATGATGTGGACTTCTTCTGGGTCAAGCCAGGCCTGAACTTGGCTGGCCGGACCATCCAGATGAAGGCCTGGGAGGACCCCTCCATGCTGCGAAAGGGGCGAGACGGCAAGGACAACGCTAAGGCCACCGAGCTCACCGACGCCTTCCCGGCCATGCTGCGCGGGGCCCTCGCTGGGGCCTTCAACGGCAAGGCCAAGGTAAGCCGGACCGAGGGGGACCTGACCCTCACCGGCCGCTTCGTGGATGCCAATGCCGGCAACAAGGTCGCCAAGTGGCTCATCGGGCTCGGTGCCGGAAGCGAGACCGCCACCTGGGATCTCAAGGTTCTGGACACGAAGACCGGAGAGGTCCTGCTGGCGGTCCACCACCGGGCCATCAGCCTCACGGCCATGTCCAACATCCAGGACAAGATGGGGAAGTGGGCCGACAAGTTCTCCACCTTCGTGGCCACCCAGGCCATCAAATAGACGCCCCCTCCTGGGGGGGGGTAATTGGTGACCTCCGCCTCACCCATGTCGCGCTGGGTGGGCTAAACTTAGGGCTGATCCCAGCCCTATAGTCTCGTCCTGCACTCACCCGGGAGTCCCCCATGTCCCTCGAGAAGAAGATCGAAACCCTGCGCGCCAAGCACGCCCAGGCCCTGGCTGGCGGCGGCGACGTCCGCATCCAGAAGCAGCACGAGGGCGGCAAGCTGACGGCCCGTGAGCGCGTAGCGGCCTTCCTCGACGAGGGCTCTTTCGAGGAGATGGATGCTCTGATGGTGCACCGCACCGAGGGTGTGGAGAAGATCCCCGGTGATGGCGTGATCACGGGCTTTGGCCGCGTGGACGGCCGCCCCGTGGCCATCTTCGCTCAGGACTTCACGGTGTTCGGCGGCTCCCTCAGCGAGGCCTACGCCAAGAAGATCTGCAAGGTGATGGACCTGGCCATGAAGGTGGGCTGCCCGGTCATCGGCCTCAACGACAGCGGCGGGGCTCGCATCCAAGAGGGCGTGGTCTCCCTGGGCGGCTATGCCGACATCTTCCTGAAGAACACCCTGGCCAGCGGCGTGGTCCCCCAGATCAGCCTCATCATGGGACCCTGCGCCGGCGGCGCGGTCTACAGCCCCGCCATCACGGACTTCATCACCATGGTGAAGGGCACCAGCTACATGTTCGTGACTGGCCCGGATGTCATCAAGGCGGTCACCCACGAGGAAGTCACCAAGGAGGAGCTGGGCGGCGCTCACACCCACTCTGCCAAGAGCGGCGTGGCCCACTTCGTCTGCGCCAGTGATCTGGCGGCCCTGGCCCACACCCGGGAGCTGCTCTCCTTCCTGCCCAGCAACAACCTGGGTGAGGCCCCGCGCCGCGCCTCCAAGACCCCCATGCCTCTCGAGAACCCCGACCTCGACAAGGTCGTCCCGGATGATCCCAGCAAGCCCTATGACATCCGCGACATCATCTGCGGCGTGGTGGACGACGCCCACTTCTTCGAGGTCCACGAGGCCTTCGCCCCCAACCTGGTGGTGGGCTTCGCCCGCATCGAGGGCCGCAGCATCGGCATCGTCGCCAACCAGCCGGCCTTCTACGCCGGTGTGCTCGACATCGCCTCCAGCGAGAAGGGCGCCCGCTTCGTGCGCTTCTGCGACGCCTTCAACATCCCGCTCATCACCTTCGAGGACGTGCCGGGCTTCCTGCCGGGCGTGACCCAGGAGCACGGTGGCATCATCCGCCATGGTGCCAAGCTGCTCTTCGCCTTCTGCGAGGCCACGGTGCCCAAGATCACGGTCATCACCCGCAAGGCCTACGGCGGAGCCTACTGCGTCATGGCCAGCAAGCACATCCGCACGGACTTCAACTTCGCCTACCCCACCGCCGAGATCGCCGTCATGGGTGCCGAGGGGGCGATGAACGTCCTCCACGGCAAGGCCATCGCCAGCGCCCCTGACCCCCTCGCCAAGAAGGCGGAGCTGGTGGCCGAGTACAACGAGAAGTTCGCCAACCCCTACATCGCGGCCGAGTTCGGCTTCATCGATGAGGTCATCCTCCCCCGCGAGACCCGCATGAAGCTGGTGAAGGCCCTGGCCTTCCTTGAGACCAAGCGGGACAGCACGCCGCCCAAGAAGCACGGGAACATCCCTCTCTAAGCAGAGGCCATGCAGCCCCTCCTGGACGCCGACGGCCGCCTCCGCAACGGGTGGCGAGTCCTCGGCTTTCTGGGCGTGCTGTTTCTGGCCGGCCTAGCCGTCTCGTTGCTGTCCCACCTCTGGCCGCGCTCCCTGCGGCCCTATGTGCCCACCCGGTGGCTCTCGGTCCTCGGCGTCCTGGCGGCCTCCTGGCTCGGCCTCCACCTGGAAGACCGCACCTGGGCCAGCCTCGGTCTGCGCCTCAACCGTCGCTTCCTGGGGGAGCTGGTGCTGGGCACCCTTGGGGGAGCAGCCCTCATTGGAACAGCCGCAACCTTGGCGGCGGCGACCGGTGCCGTGCACTGGGTGCGCACGCCTGGAGTGAGCCTCGGTGACCTCGGGGCCGCCGCCTGGTTCTTCCTGGCGGTGGCTGTCTACGAGGAGCTGCTCTTTCGGGGCTACCCCTTCCAGCGGGCCG
>CAITBU010000255.1 GCA_903890595.1 uncultured Holophagaceae bacterium
CCGCATGAGCCCGCCGAAGGCGGCTTCCGGCAGCGCCGGAAGTCAGCCTGGGGTGCCACGGCCGCGCCCCCCAAGAGGCGCGGCAGCGGCGCCCCAGGCTGGAGCCCATGCTGGATGCGCCATTTGCTCTATCCCCGTTCTCCCCGTGCATCCCCGGCTAAGGTACTTTCTCTCTCTGTGTAATCTGTGAAATCTGTGGATAACATATTCATTTTTTGTATTTATCTGCATTCGGGTGCTCTTGTCACCGCCCAAAGAACCAGTCTTTTGAGGCGAAGGCTGGCCGATAACCAGGAAAGACAAAAAGCCTTCTGGCGGTGATCTTTGGCTCTTTGAACTTCAAACCAGCATCAGCTCTGGCTAAGACGAGCCAGGGGCGCGGCGCAGTTGCTGCAGTTGGTCTGGTGGGGCGGGTTCTTGGCTTCGCAGTGGCTGCAGACCTGGATGCGAGCTCGCTTGCGCCGCCAGAAGCGGAGGTAGAGGAGGCCCAGCAGCACGACGAGGAGCACCCCCTTCTGCCAGGGCAGAAGGAGGAGGCCCGTGGGGCTGGCCTCGGGGGCCTTCGGCTGCTCTTCCAGGCTGAGGGTCTGCGGGGTCATGCCGGGTCCCCGTCGCTTGGCGGCGGCTCGGCCTCAGTGGGCAGTTCCGGGTCCAGGTCCAGGTCCGGCTCCAGCTCAGGCTCGACGTTCAGCAGTCCAGCACCGAACAGGCCGTCCTCGGGCAGGGCCGGCTCCAGCGCCGCCAGGGCCTCGGCCTCCAGGCGACCTTCGCCGAAGTCTGCCAGGTGGGGCAGATCGTGCAGGCTCTTGAGGCCGAAGTGGAGGAGAAAGGCCTGGGTGGTGGCGTAGGTCATGGGACGGCCCACCACAGGCTTGCGGCCGGCGGGGACGATGAGCTCCCGCTCCAGGAGGCTCTTCACCTGGTTGGCGCTGCTGGTCACGCCCCGGATGGCGTTCAGCTCCGTGATGGTGACGGGCTGGCGGTAGGCCACGATGGCCAGGGCCTCGATCTGCGCTGGGGTGAGGCGGCCGCTGCGGGTGGTGGTCACCAGGCGGGAGACCATCTCCCGGTACACGGGGCTGGTGGCCATGCGCCAGCCGCCGCCCACCTCCAGCAGGCGCAGGCCGGACGCACCGGTGAGGCGCTCCTGGAGCTTCTCGATGCCCTGCAGCAGGGCGCCTTCGCCCAGGGTGGTGAGCTCGCGGAGGCGGGCCAGGTCCAGCACCTCGCCTGCAGCTGTGAAGAGGGCCTCCAGGGCCCCCGGCAGGTCGCCCTCGGCATCCCAGAGGGGGGTCTGATGAAAGAGATCCTGGTCCGTCATCGGAAGGCCCCCAGCCGCTGTCCCATCCTGGCCACGCCGTCCGTCTGCAGCGGCGCCCAGGCGGCAGCGCCCGGTCCACCGATGAGCAACACGACGGTCGATCCGAACTCGAAGGTGCCCAGGTCATCCCCCGCTGCGCAGGGCAGGAACGGCACGCTCAGGCCGCCATCCCGGGGCAGGGGGTGGCCCTGCAGCCAGCGGCCGTCGATGATCACACCGCCCACATGGGTGGCGCCCACCAGCACGGCGGCGACCTCCAGGCCCGCGCAGGGGCCGGTGCCCGTGGCAGTCCAGGTGGCCCGCCGGTTGCGCTCGTAGAGGCGCGGCACATGGCCGGTGCTGGCGTCGTTCACGGGCCACAGCTCGCCCTCCACGCGGCTCACGGCGGAGACCTGGCCGGCCACGGGCACGTGGATGCGGTGATAGTCCCGGGGGCTGAGGTAGAGGGTGAGGAAGTACCCGCCCTCGAAGCGGGCAGCGGCCCCATCGTGCTTGAGCAGCTCCGCCACCTGATAGGGCAGGCCCTTGGCCTGGATGGCCTGGCCGGCCTCGATGCGCCCGCAGGCAATGATCCGGCCGTCCACGGGGCTGTTCACGAAGCCCGGTACCGGCGGGGCCTGGGGCCGCAGCCCGGGCTTGAGGCGGCGCGTGAAGAAGGCCTGGAAGCTGGGGTAGTCGCTCAGGGGGAACTCGGCCTCGGCCAGGTC
>CAITBU010000256.1 GCA_903890595.1 uncultured Holophagaceae bacterium
CCACGGCCACGAACTTGGCCGGCGGCGTGGCGGGCGCCCTGCCCTACCAGTCCGCCGCCAGCACCACGGGCTTCACGGCTGCAGGCACGGCAGGTCAGGCGCTACTCAGTGCAGGCACCGGCACGCCCACCTGGGGCACCCTGGGCCTGGGGGCGGGCGGTACGGGACAGACCACCCAGCAGGCGGCGCTCAATGCCCTGACCGGCACTCAGTCCAGTGGCAAGTACCTGCGCTCGGATGGCACCAACGCCACGCTGAGCAGCATCCTGGCCCCTGACCTGCCCACCCTGAACCAGAGCACGACCGGCAACGCCGCGACCGCATCGCAGATCTTCCAGACCACCGACCCGGCCGCCAGCACCTACCGCCTCATGCTTGGGAATGCGACGAACGCAAATGGGCCCCTGTACAACAAAACCATCCTGTACTACCGGGACTCCGATCTGGCCATCGTGGGTGCCAACGGTCTTGCGGCGAACGGCGGCAACCAGAACATCACCCTCACCCCCAGCGGCACAGGCTATACCCTGCTGAACGGCAACGTCGGCATCGGGACTGTGGCGCCCGGCGTTCCCCTGGATGTCGCGAGCAGCCAGTCGGTTTATATGCCTCCGTTCGCTTACTTGGCATACCAAACACCCATCACCGCATTTGCTGGCAACCAGAATGGCAATGTCAGCATCCGCGCCAGCCAGCGCATCCAGGCCATGGAATTCGATGCAACGTCCGATGCACGCATCAAGAAGGTGCTGGGCCCCAGCGATCCCACGGTGGCGCTGGAGAGCATCAACCGGCTGAAGCTCACCGAGTACGAGTACGTGGACCAGGTTCAGCATGGGCAGAGTCGCCGCATCGGCGTCATCGCCCAGGAGGCCAAGGCTGTCCTGCCGAATGCCGTGCACCTGGGCCGGGATGTCATTCCGAACATCTACGCCCTGGCAGACGCGGTCCATTACGATGCGCAGCGCCGGGAGCTGGCCATCTCCCTGCCCAAGGCCCATGGCCTGACCCTGGGCGACAAGGTGCGGATCGTGGGCGACCGGGGTCAGCTTGATCGCACCGTGGTGGCTCTGACTGGCCTCGCTGGGTTCGTGCTGGGGGAAGTGGACCAACCGGAGACTCAGGTCTTTGTCATCGGCAAGGAGGTGGATGATTTCCACGTGGTGAACTATGACGACCTGTTCTCCACAGGCCTCGCCGCCATCCAGGAGCTATCCAGGCAGAACGATGCCCTCAAGGCCGAGGTGGCGGGCATGAAGACCCAGCTGGCGGAGGTCGAGGCCCTCAAGGCCCAGCTGGCGGCCATCCTGGCGCGGCTGCCGAAGTAGGAGTTCACGGGGTGGGGAGAACACAAAGGGCACAAAAGGGAGAAGAGCAAAATTCCTCTTTCTTTGTGTTCTTTGTGTTCTTTGTGGTTAGAGGTGCATTTGTTCTTTCAGCTTTTGATCGGTGTTCATCGGTGTTCATCGGTGGCGAAAAAGGCTTTTTGACGGGGATAAGAGGGATGGACGAGGATAAGGGCAAAGGCGACTTTTAACGCAGAGGAAAGCCGAGGCGCGGAGGAGAGCGGAGAAGGTTTTGTCTCGATGGAGAAAGAAAGTTGCCACCGATTTGGGGATTTTGGGAATAAAGCGGTGCATCGCTGAGGCGCAGGGGTTTTCGATGACGGCTGGGGAGGGCCCCGCTAGGATCGGTGGATGCTCCCTGCCCGCTTCCTCCTCACCTGTCTGACGGCCGTCTGTCTGAGCGCCCAGTCTTCACCCGACGCCCTGCGCGCCGCCTCGGAGCGCCTGCGGGCGGAGGCCTCGCGCACCCACGGGGCCTACGAGGACCTGGCCTGGCTCTGCGACCGCATCGGCCACCGCCTCTCGGGCTCGCCCCAGCTGGATCAGGCCATCGCCTGGGCCCAGTCCCGCATGAAGGCCGCCGGCCTGGTGAATGTCCACGCCGAGCCGGTCATGGTGCCCCACTGGGTGCGGGGTCAGGAGTCTGCCGAGCTGCTGGAGCCGGCCCGCCGGCCCCTGAACATTCTGGGCCTGGGCGGCAGCATCGGGACGCCCAAGGAAGGCGTCACTGCCGACGTGGTGGTGGTGGGCTCCTTCGATGAGCTGGAGAAGCTGGGCCCGGCGGTGAAGGGCAAGATCGTCCTCTACGATGTGCCCTTCAAGGGCTATGGGCATACGGTCGCCTACCGCCACGCCGGGGCCGCCCGGGCCGCCAAGTTTGGCGCCGTGGCCTCCCTGGTGCGCTCCGTGGGCCCCGTGAGCCTGGACACCCCCCACACCGGAGTCATGGACTACGACCCGGCCTATCCCAAGATCCCCACCGCCGCCGTCACCATCGAGGCCGCCACTCAGCTGCACCGCATGCAGGACCGGGGCGAGCGCATCCGCCTGCGCCTGCAGATGGGGGCCCAGACCCTGCCCGACGCCCCCTCCGCCAATGTGGTGGGCGAGCTCCGCGGCAGCGAGAAGCCTGAAGAAGTCATCATCCTCAGCGGCCACCTGGACAGCTGGGATGTGGGCCAGGGCGCCCAGGATGACGGTGCCGGCGTGGTCTTCTCCATGGAAGCCGCCCGCCTCATCCAGAGCCTGGGCCTGAAGCCCAAGCGCACCATCCGCGTGGTGCTGTGGACCAACGAGGAGAACGGCCTGCGGGGCGGCCTGGGCTACCGGGATGCCCACCGGGCCGAGCTGAAGGACATCGTGGTGGCTGTGGAGTCGGACAGCGGCAGCGAGCGGGTGAAGACGTTCAGTTTGGATCTGCCGAAGGCGTCGGCTCAGGCCAAAGCTGACGCTTTGGCCTCTTTGAAAAGCCTGAGCCAAGCCATGGAGGCTTTTGGTGCGGAGTTTCGGCTGGGGGGGTCTGGGGCGGATGTGAGCCCCATCGTGGCTGAGGGCGTACCTGGAATCGGCATGCACCACGCCGCCACCCACTACTTCGACATCCACCACACCCACGCCGACACCTTCGACAAAGTGAGCCGCGACGACATGGACTTCAATGCCGCCGCCCTGGCGACTTTCGCCTACGCCCTGGCGCAGACCGACCTCAAATTCCGGTAGGGCAAAACGACAACCCACAGAAGAAAACAAAAGCGCTTTAACCACAAAGAACACAAAGAACACAAAGAACACAAAGAACACAAAGGCCACAAAAAGGGCAAAAGCACCGCTTTTCTTTGTGTCCTTTGTGTCCTTTGTGGTTAATTTTTGCGGTGGCTTTTATCAGCTTTTTATCGGTGTTCATCGGTGTTCATCGGTGGTTAAAGCGCATTTCGCAGTTATCCCCTTCATCCCCTTCATCCCTGTTCAAATGCATTTTTTTGACGGGGATAAGAGGGATGAACGGGGATGACAAACCACTTCCCCTTTGCGCCCTTTGTGTCCTTTGTGGTTAATTTTTGCGGTGGCTTTTGATCAGTTTTTCCCGATTATCGGCTAGGCTCAGCCCCAGCTTTTCAAGTCCAGAAGCGGATCCACAGATTGCACAGATTCCACCGATTGCGCGCCCACCCACCCCCCGCATGGGCCCGCCGAAGGCGGCTTCCGGCGGTGCCGGAAGTCAGCCTGGGGTGCCACGGCCGCGCCCCCCAAGAGGCGCGGCAGCGGCGCCCCAGACTGGAGCCCATGCTGGAGCTGTGCCCTATCCCCGCACTCCCCGTCCATCCCCGGCTAAGAAGCTTTTCCGACCCAAGCACTCAGGCCGTTCTCCGCTCTTCTCAGCTCCTCGGTTTTCCTCCGCGTTCCTTCCTTTTCTTTCAGCCACCCCTTGCCTGTTTTCCTCTGCGTTCTCTGTGTTCTCTGCGGTTTGATTTCTTTCCCTGAAATCCCGGAAGATCCGATTTTTATCGGTGTGAGCCGGTGTTCTCTGTGGTTTGTTTGACGGTAGCTCAGTCCACGGTCCAGTACACGTCGTCGATCTGGAAGCTGCCGGGGCCGTCGCCGGCGAGCATGAACAGGATGGAGAGGGCGGACATGTCGGAGTTGCAGAGGTCCCCGGCGGGGATGAGCA
>CAITBU010000257.1 GCA_903890595.1 uncultured Holophagaceae bacterium
GAGGCCCTGCGCCTGAGCCCCGACCCCGATCCCGAGATCCAGGCCTGGATGGCGCAGATCCGGGCCATTTAATTCGGCCAGCCACTGAACCTGCCGGCGCACCGCGGCATCCCTGACCCATGCTACGAACCTGCTTCCGCCTCCTGCCCATCCCCTTTCTCCTGCTGGCCTGCGCCCGGGTGCCGCCTCTTAGCGTGGTGACCACGCCAGGCTTCAGCCCGGCGGCGCACCGCACCGTGGCCCTGGACCCCCGCACGGAGCTGCTGCTCATCCGGGACGGCTTCCACCCCTTGAACCCCCGTGACCTGCGCTACCAAGTGCTGGAGGCCCTGGGCGCCCACGGCTACGCCGAAGGCGAGCCGGAGGCCGCCGACCTCTGGGTGGGCGTGCACCTGCTCACCCAGGGCGGGACGGCTCACACCCCCGCAGCGGAGCCCAAGAAGCGCACCCGGGAGGGTGGCGGCGGTGGCGGCCGCTCTGGAGGCGGCAAGGGCGGAGGATCCGGCAAGGGAGACTCGTCCCGTAAGGAGGGCAGCCCACCCCCCAGCCACGGCACTCTGGCCATCGTTCAGCTGGTGGAGCGGAGCTCTGGCAGGGTGCTCTGGCAGGGCGAAGCCACTGCGACAGCCCCGCCCCCCGGCCAGCCCAGCGCCGACCCCCTTCAGCCCCTCTTCGACGCCCTCCCCAGCCGCAACTAAAACAAAGCGGGGGCCCGAAGGCCCCCGCTCTGCACTAGCTGATAGCTGACAGCTGATAGCCGACAGCTAAAGGAAGCTACTTCTTCTGCGCCTCGACGACCGTGAGGGCCGTGAGGTGGATGATGTCGTTCAGGTCGCTGTGGCGCTGCAGGACATGGACGGGAGCCGCCATGCCGCAGGTGATGGGGCCGATGACCTCGGCGCCCGCCAGCCGCTGCACCAGCTTGTAGCCGATGTTGCCGCTGGTGAGGTCGGGGAAGATCAGCACGTTCGCGCCGCCCGGCAGGTCCACCCAGGGGTAGTTCTCAGCCAGGATGTCGGCACCGAGGGCGGTGTCAGCCTGCATCTCGCCGTCGCACTTGAGCTCAGGCCGGCGGGCCTTGACCAGCTCGGTAGCCTTCTGGACCTTGCGGACCAGGGGGTGCTCGACGCTGCCGAAGCTGGAGAAGGAGAGCATGGCCACCTTCGGTTCCATGTTGAAGGTGTCCTTCACCAGATCCGCGGTGAGGAGGGCGATCTCTGCCAGTTCCTCGCTGTTGGGCTCGATGTTCATGGTCGTGTCCGAGAAGAACAGGACGCGGTTCTTGAGCACCATGGTGTAGACGCCGCAGACGCGCTTCACACCCTTGCGGGTGCCGATCACTTCCAGGCAGGGCCGGATGGTGTCGGGGTAGTAGGAGGTCAGGCCGGCGATGAGGCCATCGGCCTTGCCCAGACGGCACATGAGGGCGCCGAAGTAGATGCGCTCCTTCACCTTGCGGTGGGCCTCGAACTTGGTCACGCCGCGCCGGTTGCGGATCTTCCAGTACTCGTCCTCAGCCTCCTGGCGCCAGGACACCGTGGTGGGATCAAGCACTTCGACACCGGCGAGGTCGATGCCGTGGTCGGCAGCGACGGCCTTCACCTTCTCTGGGTTGCCGAGGAGGATGGGCACGCAGATGCCCTCGTCCACCATCTGGGAGACGGCCTGGAGAATCAGGGGGTGGTCGCCTTCGGGGAAGACCACGCGCTTGGGGTTCTCCTTGGCGCGGTTCACCACGCTGCGGATGACGTCCTTGCTGCGACCCTGGAGGCCCTCAAGGCGCTCGATATAGGCCTTCATGTCAGCGATGGGCTGCCTGGCAACGCCGGAGTCCATGGCGGCCTTGGCGACGGCCGGAGCCACCCAGAGGAGTACACGGGGATCGAAGGGCTTGGGGATGATGTACTCGGGGCCGAAGGTGAACTTCTGGCCAGAGTAGGCGCGGCTGACGGAATCAGGCACTTCCTCGCGGGCCAGGGCAGCCAGCGCCTGGGCGGCGGCCAGCTTCATGGGCTCGTTGATCTCAGAGGCCCGCACATCCAAAGCACCCCGGAAGATGAAGGGGAAGCCCAGGACGTTGTTCACCTGGTTGGGATAGTCGCTGCGGCCCGTGGCCAGGATGATGTCGCTGCGGGTGGCAATGGCCGTGGGGTAGTCGATCTCGGGATCGGGGTTGGCCAGGGCGAAGACGATGGGGTTCTTGGCCATGCTCAGCAGCATCTCAGGGGTGAGGGCGCCCTTGCTGGAGCAGCCCACGAAGACGTCCGCATCCTTGATGGTGTCAGCCAGGGTGCGCCACTCGCTGGGCTTGGCGAAGCGATCCTTGTAGATGTTGTTGCCTTCCTTGCGGCCGGTGTAGACCAGGCCCTTGGTGTCGCAGAGCCAGAGGTTCTCCAGCTTCACGCCGGCGTTGATCATCATGTTCGCGCAGGCGATGGCGGAGGCGCCGGCACCGGAGAACACAACCTTCATGTCGCCCATGTTCTTCTTCACGATGTCGCAGGCGTTCATCAGCGCCGCAGTGCTGATGATGGCGGTGCCGTGCTGGTCGTCGTGGAAGACGGGGATGTTCATTTCCTTCTTCAGGCGGGTCTCGATCTCGAAGCACTCGGGGGCCTTGATGTCCTCGAGGTTCACGCCGCCGAAGGTGGGCTCCAGGGCCTTGACCACCTGGCAGAACCGGTCGATGTCCAGCTCGTCCACTTCGATGTCGAACACGTCGATGTCGGCGAAGCGCTTAAAGAGCACGCCCTTGCCTTCCATAACGGGCTTGCCAGCCAGGGCGCCAATGTTGCCCAGCCCCAGCACGGCGGTGCCGTTGGAAATCACGGCCACCAGGTTGCCCTTGGCCGTGTACTCGTAGGCAAGCTCAGGATCCTTCTCGATGGCGAGACAGGGTTCGGCGACGCCAGGGGAGTAGGCCAGGGACAGGTCCCGGGCAGTGGAGCAGGGCTTGGTAGCCACCACTTCGATCTTTCCCTTCCGTCCCTGCGAATGGTAATCGAGGGCTTCCTGTCTCTTCTTCATAGCCACACTCCTCGGATTGGTTACCCCTCAAGCGGGGCCGGAAAGCATCCAGGTTACACCCCGCCCCCGAAGTTCACGCCTCATAGGTATTCAATCCGAGGCATTGTTGCAGCCGTCACAAGGTTTCAGGGGCTTGAGGCCACCCTGATAAGCCCCGGAGCAGACCCCTAATGGATCCCCCTGGCGGAGGGCCCAGGGCACACTGAAAGAATGCTGCAGCTCGCTCCACCCACCCTGCCCTGCCGCCCCCCCTGGTGGGCCTGGGGAGGCCACCTTCAGACCATCGTCGGAAATTTCCTTCCGGGCGATGGACCGGACTCCCCTTCGGTGCCCTTCCGGATTGCCTTGGCCGACGGCGACCAGCTGGCCGGTCGCTACCATGCGGGCGAAACCGATGTCCTGCTCCTGGTCTTTCATGGCCTGGGCGGGGATGCCGACGCCCACTATGTGCGCCGCACCGTGGCCCTGGGGCACCGCCTGGGGCACCACGTCTGGACCGTGAACCATCGGGGCTGCGGGGAGGGCCGCGGCCTGGCCCGGCGCCCCTATCACAGCGGCTCCGGGGACGACCTGGGGGCCGCCTTCGCCGCCGCCCGGGAGCGGCATCCCGGCCTACGGCAGCTGGCGATCGGGTACTCGCTCTCAGCCAATGCGCTGCTTCTCAACTTGGGGGGCGGGGTGCCCGGCGTGGAGGCCCGCCCCGACGCCGCCATCGCCGTCAACCCGCCCGTGGACCTGGGGGCCTGCTCGGACAGCATCCACCGGGGCTTCAACCGCCTGTACGAGCTGCGCTTCATCCGGCGCTGCCGCAGGGCCATCCAGGAGCGCCTGGCGGACGGCCTCATCGAGGACCGCTACCCCACCCGCCCCCTCATGAGCCTGCGGAACTTCGACGATGCCTATACCACCCAGGCCGGGGGGTTCCGGGACGCCGAGGACTACTACGCCCGCTGCTCGGCCCGCCACCACCTGGGGGCCATCACGGTGCCCACGGTGGTCCTCATGGCCCAGGACGATCCCTTCATCCCCTGGCGCGACGCCGTGGCAGCCGGCCCCTCCCCCGCTGTCCACCTCCACCTGGAGCCCCACGGCGGCCACATGGGCTACATCAGCCGGGGTGTGCCGGGCCACCGTTGGCTCCCCTA